>JAJPYV010000010.1 GCA_021204735.1 Prevotella sp. | reverse complement strand
CCGATAGGAATTGCCCAATTAAGTCCTGGCATACTTGTAGCTATACCAACCGATGACATCAAACTACCAATAGATTCATTTATGAAATTGTAATATTTGAAAACCAACAGAGGAACGAGCGACATCAGAGCACAGAAGAAAATTATGTACTTTTTCTTGCCAAAAGCCTGCTTTTTGGTTATAACCAATGCAGAAAGATAAGTTACGGCTGTTACTCCCAAAAGAATTAGGGCATACGCAAGTTTCCACTGCATATAAAGGCCATACGAAACAACAATTAGAGCAAAATTCGTCACTCTATGTTTTGTCTCATCTTTTAGCCACGGCAGATTTTCCAAAACATAATATCCGATGAATATCAGTGGAAATAACCAAAGAAACTGGAAAGAATTAAATATCATTAAATTCGGTTTAATTGAAAAAGGATAAACAATCAACAATTGTCAACAACATGTTTGTATTTTATTTATAATAAATCTACATTATAGCATTAAAACCATTGAACAACGGCTTTCCAATCGTATTTTTCTGTCTTAAATGTCTGGGAGATAATCCTTGCTAATAGACGCACGAAATAAGCCGCGACAACTATTATTGCAAACATGATTATCAAGTTTAATGGGAAAATGGAATTCATCTTATCCGTAAATAACATGGCTTGCACTAAATAAATTTCCAAACACAAACCACCTACAAAACGCATTAGCCAATAAGCCCATTTCCTTTGGAATAGCTTTGACAACCATCCCATACTAACTTTATATAAATAGTAACATATTCCCATCAAAGGTATAATACTTCCTATTTGCAGCCACTCAACAGCTAAAACTTTACGTGGCACCAAATATAAAAGGTAAAAAAAGAACACACTTAGAAATAACAAAACAGTGTCTTATATAGGCTTCAATTTAGGCATTTTAGACATTCCGACTTTTACACCTAATAACATATAAATGAAATAAATCAATAATCTTAAATGCCCTATAAGCGTATCATCTATACCATATAAGTTGTAACCTATAGGTCTTTTTGCCACATAAAAACATATTACAGATAAAAATTTAGTTATCTGTATATATAGATTTACCCCCCCCATTTCTTTGTAACTATTTGATATACAAATATATAATATACCATTATGCATGTGCAGAACCATCCTCCACCGTAAAGAAGAATATTTATGATATTTGCATTATAATTTGCAAATAAACATTTGATAATGGCAATTGCCAATATTGTCGGATAAATACGGTTGATCCTTTTCTTATACCAATTGGAAAAATCATTACCCACTCTTTGAGATGGTTTCATGAACAATGCAAAACCAGAGCAAAAGAAAAATAAAGAATCTCCAAGGGCACCGCCAGTTGCTAATTCACTATATTTTGCATACAGTAAATCCATGTGACTATTCGTTATGAAAATAGCCGCAGCACATTTTAATATATCTATACCGATATTTCTATTTTCTGGAATCATGATATTAATTGTATGTTCACTTTATGAGATATCACTTTTCCTTTAAGACATTAAAGAGAAATTTGACATTGCCGACAAGGTAGCGCCGCCACATCCGCTTAGGTTCTTTGACAAGGCGGTACAACCATTCAAGACTATGCTCCTGCCACCACAATGGGGCACGCTTGGCTGTACCAGCAAAGAAATCAAATACAGCTCCGATTGTGCCGACATGACAGTGAATATGTAACTCACTCCAATGTTCGTATGTCCACTTCTCCTGCTTTGGGGCAGTCATACCTATCCATAGCAAATCTGGATTGGCAGCATTTATTGCAGCAATTATTGCTTTGTTGTCTTGACCAGAAAATACAGGTTTATATGGTGGAGAATACGTTTCAACAAAGATATTAGGATAGTCAACTGACGCACGTTTTTTAATCAAATTAA
Organism: Prevotella sp.; assembly: GCA_021204735.1. GTDB lineage: Bacteria > Bacteroidota > Bacteroidia > Bacteroidales > Bacteroidaceae > Prevotella. The sequence goes on along the minus strand of JAJPYV010000010.1, from coordinate 637 downwards.
GAACCTTCTCACTACTGCCCATAAAGAAACATTTGCCGCCGCTTTCATTCAATTTTTTCATTTCAAGCATAAATAAATCCCACCCTGCAATCCTTTCCTTCGGTTGAGATTTCGCCTTTATCCAACGGCACGCTTTTACGATGCTTGCCCCGTCAGGAATTAGCGCATCCCCATTTGTCAAAGCATCAGCAAACAGAGTATCTTTCTGCGCCACATTAAAAGAATGAGCATTAATCGTATTGATCAACATCTTGCCATTTGGCAAAGTAGACAAAGCCTCACGACTTTCAATTATGGGCAATGTTTTAAGTTTTAGCATATTGTTTGTAAAAAATTACTATCTTTGTAGTGGTAATGAAAGAATTTGATATAGATAAAGCATATACAACTTATTCAAATTTGGATAAGCTGCAACGCAAGATGGTCATCGACCGCCTAAATGCAGAAGGCATAAATGTTTCTGCAATCCGTTGCTATGTCTATAAAGAAGCACCTGGCATAAAACATATATTTTTCCGCTTCAAAGAGAATAAAGAAGATGTACCATATTTTTCTCTGAACAAGGAACAACTGTCGAAAATACAAGAGATTATTAAACAAATTGCAGGTTAAGAAATTCAAAGTTATTTCATTATAT
>JAJPYV010000155.1 GCA_021204735.1 Prevotella sp. | reverse complement strand
CTACGTTCCCGTCCTGGAGGATTCGAAGGGAGCTGACCGTGCAAGACTTACCCATTTTGCGGGTGCAAATTTACGAAAAAAATAATGCTTCGCAAAATAAGAGATAAAAAATAAAAAATAAAAATTCAATTTTGCTTGAGATTTGCCCTAATGGGCAATGTCCTCAGTAAATTACATTCGGTGATGTTCCTCACACTCGGCAGAGTTTAAGCGATCTCACTTTGCACTCACTTAATCAGAACATTGGACTCCTACATTGGATGAAACATGGATGAGACAAGAGTGAACGAGGATGCAATTCCCTCCCTATGGGGGAGGGTTAGGGAGGGGCTTCTTCTAAAACAGCAGCCGTGTGCGTTCATCACGAAGGCACACGGCTTTTCTAATCTTATGGTTGTTATATATCGTTAGTTAAACATAAAAAAACAGTTTAACTAACCTTGTCCAATCCTCACGGATTAGAGTTTTGGACCGGCAGCAACGAGAGCCTTTCCAGCCTCATTGCCTTCGTATTTCTTAAAGTTCTTGATGAAGCGTCCTGCCAAATCCTTAGCCTTCTCCTCCCACTGAGAAGCGTCAGCGTAAGTGTCGCGTGGGTCAAGAATGTTAGGATCTACACCAGGGAGCTCTGTCGGAACCTCGAAATTAAACATTGGGATGCTCTTTGTAGGAGCAGAATTGATAGAGCCGTTGAGTATCGCATCAATGATACCACGTGTATCACGGATAGAGATACGCTTGCCTGAACCATTCCAACCAGTGTTTACGAGATATGCCTTAGCACCACTCTTCTCCATTCTCTTTACCAATTCCTCAGCATACTTAGTAGGCTGCAGTTCAAGGAATGCCTGACCGAAACAAGCAGAGAAAGTAGGTGTCGGTTCAGTGATACCACGCTCCGTACCTGCAAGTTTTGCCGTGAAACCAGACAGGAAATAATACTTAGTCTGTTCCGGTGTGAGGATAGATACTGGAGGGAGAACACCGAAAGCGTCAGCAGACAGGAAAATTACCTGATTAGCAGCAGGAGCAGCCGATACTGGACGAACGATGTTATTAATATGGTCAATAGGATAAGAAACGCGTGTATTCTCTGTTACACTCTTATCATTAAAGTCAATCTTACCATTCTCGTCAACTGTTACGTTCTCAAGAAGAGCGTTGCGGCGGATAGCGTTATAGATGTCAGGCTCCGACTCTTTGTCAAGGTTGATAACCTTAGCATAGCAGCCGCCCTCGAAGTTGAACACGCCGTTGTCGTCCCATCCGTGCTCGTCGTCACCAATGAGCAGACGTTTCGGGTCGGTAGAAAGAGTAGTCTTACCTGTTCCTGAGAGACCGAAGAAGATAGCAGTATTCTTGCCTTCCATGTCGCAGTTGGCTGAGCAGTGCATTGAAGCGATACCCTTCAACGGGAGGAAATAGTTCATCATAGAGAACATACCCTTCTTCATCTCACCGCCGTACCAAGTGTTGATGATAACCTGCTCACGACTCGTAACGTTGAACACAACAGCTGTCTCAGAGTTAAGACCTAATTCCTTATAGTTCTCAACCTTAGCCTTAGAAGCATTGTAAACAATGAAATCAGGCTCAAAGTCCTTGAGGTCTTCCTCAGAAGGACGTATGAACATATTCTTAACGAAATGTGCCTGCCAAGCAACCTCAACGATAAAACGAACAGCCATGCGGGTATCCTTGTTTGTTCCGCAGTAACCATCCATCACATAGAGCTTCTTGTTAGAAAGTTCTTTCTGAGCTATATTTTTAACTGCTGCCCAAGTCTCCTCAGAAACCGGCTTGTTGTCATTCTTGTATTCTTCGGAAGTCCACCAAACAGTGTCCTTTGAGTTTTCGTCCATCACAATGAACTTGTCCTTAGGAGAGCGTCCAGTGTAGATGCCTGTCATTACATTGACTGCACCAAGCTCCGTCAGCTGACCCTTGTCAAACCCCGTGAGTCCGTCTTTTGTCTCCTCTTCAAACAATACTTCAAAAGACGGATTGTAAAGAACCTCGGTTGTTCCTGTGATTCCGTACTTCTCTAAAATTGATTTATCAAACTTTACCATCTTGAAAATGTATTAAAAATGAATATTATTTTACCTTAAAAACTGGGGGCAAAGGTAGTGAAATTTAGTTTTCCCACCAAAAGGGCAAAGGATAAAAAATGCGAGATATAAATCTTTTTAGGTTAAAGTATCGAAAAAACGCACTTTACAATTTATTTTTGCAAAGTGCAAATTGCAAAAATCAGGAATTGTTTTTATTTTTGCAAGAGAAAACATATAGATTTTTTACCGAAAAGGGGGAAGCATGGGAAAAATAAATTCTGAAATATCAGAATTTGAGATAATGGCACCTGTCGGCTCACGTGAGAGTTTAGCGGCGGCTATCAAGGCGGGTGCCGGGTCGGTATATTTCGGCATCGGCAGGCTTAACATGCGTGCCCACTCGTCGAGCACGTTCACTGTGGAAGACTTGCGTGAGATTGCCGCCACGTGCAATGAGCATGGCATAAAGACATACCTCACTCTGAACACCGTGATC
>JAJPYV010000367.1 GCA_021204735.1 Prevotella sp. | reverse complement strand
TTCTTTACCATTTCTTTCTTACATCAAAGGGGTCTAAATAATCAATTTCCTTAATCTCTTTGTCAGGCAAGAACATACCATGTTTCCTTATGCTCGCCAAAAGGTCTCTGCTTGCGTTGCGCTCCAAATGAGCCACGACACACTGCTCATGGCTCGGTGTGTTGACCTCCAACGTGGTTTTTCTGTTCAGCCACACACAACGTTTGCACTGATATGCATCGCATATCCTGCATAGCGGAGCATGGTCCAACTTATACAGTTGGCTATTCTTGATGTCCAAACCATCAGCAAGGCTGCCAATATCGTAACCATTATCCGAATAATAGAATGCCGGACATACATAGAACTTGCCGTCGGGCGCAAGCGTGATGTTGGTATCACCAGCACCGCAGTTGTTCATCTTGTCGAGCATCATGCGGTCGGTAAGCAGGTTCAACTGTGGAGACTTCCCATCAGCATACTGTTCCTCAAGCTTGCCAGCCAGTGTTTTCAAACACTTTTTGTAACTGTCGAAATCATCAGCGTTGAATGTCTCTATGTCGGTCAAAACGATGTTAAGTCGGTCGGCTTTCTCTATTATGCCGCATATCTTGTCGGTATTGCTGAAAAGCTCTGCCTTAGACATGCGAATGACGTATGCGGCTTTCTCCTTTATATTGACATCCTCCAAGCCGTTCATAACTACAACGTCTGCCGAAACAGGGGCGGAAGCCGAAGCGATATTGACGTGGTCGATAGTCTCGATAGCGTCTTTATATTCCTGCGGAAGTTCATAGTCGGGATAGACGAACTGGATGTTCAGGTTTTCCTTCATCCCATACAATATGCCCTTTTTCAGAATCTCCAAAGGGATAAGTCTGCACTCTTTCTTCCCATTGTCGCAATGACAGAATGAGACTGACGTGTCGTCAAGCAGAATTACTAAATATTGTACCATGGCTTCAACATATTACAGGGTTTGACTTTGGCTTGTTAGCCTCATAATCTTCACGCTCCCCCTCAAGTTCCAACTTGCGGAAAAGTTTGTTCCAGTAGTAGTTGTTGGCTCTCACCCTTGCCTTGTGCATCAGGCAGATTGCCGTGGCACGCTGATATATTGTCGGTGTTTCAGCAGCATCGTAATTCTCACCCTGGCACCATGCGCAACCGCTTGCGACCTCACAGTCAATGCATTCAGGCTTACTTTGCGTACATCTGTCTAATGTTAGAAATGGGCGCAGCCTGTTCTTGTCTATACCGTCACGAACATTGCCTATCATCAATGCTTTTTTAGAACGCAATGAATATTGAGCGAAACGAGTACATGGATAGAAATTGCCTTCTGCATCCACTGATAACATTCTGCCTGCACCGCACCAGTTATTGTTCTGTAATTCCTTGTCAAGTGGTTTTCCTATATTTTCCGAGAAGAATGAGCAGGCATAATCCATATAATAACCACTTTCTATTATGGCATCTGCCAATTGCATAAGCTGTTCCTCAAACAACTTGTCATCACCTTCTTTCCACACGTCCTCAAATACACAATTTATATTTACCTCGTGTATACCGAGACTGTAAAGATGAAGCACACTATCTTTAATATAAGGTATATCGGCACTGCTTATCGTAACTTTTGTACCTGCTCTCGGAAATTGTTCAAGCCAAAGCGGTATGTTCCTCACAACATCTTTGTATGAACCTCTTTCCTCACCTTCTCCCTTATAGATTCGATTTAAATCATGCTTCACTTTCGTTCCATCTATAGTTATACCGATACTAAGGTGATCACGATTCTTTTTTATAAACTTCTGTACCTTATCTGTATGGTAATTTATCCCGTTGGTTGAGAAAGAAAAACGATATGAATTAAACCAATGATGATCGCGTATAAACATTTCCGTTTTTAAATAATCACAAATCTTATCTATCAATTCAATCTCTAAGAAAGGTTCTCCACCTATGAAATCATATATAACAGAACCCTCTCTCATATCCTCCTCGTGATCGAGGATATAGTCAATCGTTTGTTTTGCAATCTCCCATGACATCCTCTCTTTTGAGTTCTTTCCAACAAGATAACAATACTTGCAAGCTAATTGACAATCTTTAGTGACAATAAACGTGATGTTTTTTGCTATACCCTCTTGCCACGTATGTTTATTTTCCTTAATTAGCATCGCCATATCCAATGAGTTAATTGAGACTATTTAGTAATAAATTATTACCAAACAGTCTCATTTTTATAGTTTACCTGGCACCACTCATACAAGACACTGCACAACCATGTGAGCAACTCTCACATGTTCCTTTACATGTTCCCATACAAGTTCCAGTGCAGGCATCGTTACTGCATCCCATTGATATAGCTTTTGAAGCCGTTGGAATGCTCATTAAAGCGATTGCACCAATAACAGGCAACGTTGCCTTAGCTGCTTTCTTGAAAAACTCGCGTCTTGACTGAAGTTCTTCATTCTTTTTGTTATTTTTCATAATTATGAAATTTGTTGCCTTGTAACTCCCTGAAAGGCGGATTTATGATTTGTTTATAAGATACATGGAAAAGAAGTGGGAGTCTATAC
>JAJPYV010000103.1 GCA_021204735.1 Prevotella sp. | reverse complement strand
TTCATGAATAATTATTTTTTGGCGATGCTATTTAGTCTCGTTGGCTCGGATATGTGTATAAGAGTCATCGTTAAAACAGGTGTATTATTTTATTTTAAAAGCTGTTCCTAATGAGACTATTCCACATTTTTAGTTCCTTAGTGCTGTTGATTCCATCTATTTCGATGGCACAGACATTTTCCGACACATCTGAAATAATGAATATTGCCGGGAAAAGTATTTCCAAAGGAGAATTTGAATACACATATCGTAAGAATACCCAACAACAAGTAGAAAAGACATCGCTGGACGAGTATATAACCCTTTTTGTCAACTACAAATTGAAAGTGGCAGAAGCAATGGCCTTGGGATTGGATACTACCAAACAGTTTATGGATGAATTCAAAGGCTACAGAGACCAATTGGTCAAGCCCTATATGGTAGACAAAAATGCAGAAGAGGTGTTAGCGCAAGAAGCCTATAACCGTCTCCTTGAAGAAGTGGAAGCCTCTCACATATTGTTTAAAGTGAGTTCCGATGCCACTTTACAAGAAAAAAAAGCAGTCTACGAAAAAGCACTCCAAGTGAGGGAAGAGGCAATGAATGGTGCAGATTTTGCTGAGTTAGCCCGCCAATATTCCGAAGACCCTTCAGTGACGAAAAATAACGGATATTTGGGCTTTTTTGGAGCATTTCGCATGATTTACCCCTTTGAAAAAGCAGCGTATGAGACCCCTGTAGGGGAAATTTCAATGCCTGTGGAAACTCAATTCGGATACCATCTCATATATGTTTCTGCACGGCGTAAGGCACGGGCGGTGACGACCGCACATATTATGTTGAAAGTGCCTCAAAGCGCTCCCGAAGAAGAACGGGAAGATGAGGCATGGGAAATATACAAAAAAATAGAAAATGGAGCTGATTTCGCCGAATTAGCCCGCCAATACTCCGAAGACACATCCACTGCCCAAGAAGGAGGGGTATTACCTCTATTGACAACAGGTCAGATTATCCCATCGTTTGAGAATGCCGCATTTGCCTTGACGGAAATCGGGGAGGTCTCAAAACCCGTCAGGACAGAATTCGGATGGCATATTATCAAATTGTTAAGTGAAACGCAACCTTTGCCCTATGAAGAGATGCGTAGTAATATTATACGCAGGATGTCTCGTGATGACCGAGCCAATGCCGGACAAAAAAACTTTATGGACAAATTGAAGGAAGATAAGGGCTTCACGTGGAATGATACAACCAGGGAGGCTTTGGAAATAATGGCTTCCGATACGGCTTTCCGTGAAAGACTTTCCCAAATGAATGAGCCTTTATTCACTTTTAATCATGAAAACTATCCTGCCTCAAGACTAAATTCCTATCTGCAACCGGGTGAAATTACACTTGCAGTACTGCATCAGCAGTTTGACAATTATGTAAATGATGCCATTACAGATTATTATGCCACAGAATTATCTTTGTCAGATATGGACTTCAACTATCTGCTGCAAGAGTATCACGATGGCATGTTACTGTTTGACATAAGTAGTCAGAAGGTATGGGACAAAGCTTCTGAAGATGAAAACGGATTAAAGAAATATTTCAAGAAGAATAAGAAAAACTATACGTGGAATACCCCTCATTATAAAGGATATGTGCTATCGGGAGACAATGAAGATATTGTGAGTGACGCTAAAGTACAATTGCAAAAGAGTAATCTGCCATCCGATACAATTATTGCGCACATTTATACGCAGTATAATGATAGTGTACAACACATTACCATAGAAAACGGGCTGTATGCCCAAGGCATGAATGCGACGGTTGATTATTTGGCTTTCCATATAGGAAAAGCTGATACAACTACTATACAAGATATTTGTGGAAAGATACTCGAAACGCCAGAAAGTTACACAGATGTCAAAGGATTGGTGATTTCGGATTACCAAAATTATCTCGATCAAGAATGGATTAAGAAACTCCGGAAGAGATATCCCGTGATTATCCGTAAAGAGGTATTGGCAACAATTGATGACGAAAGTGAAAAATAATTCCGCCAAAGGAGAGTTTGAAGAGCAAAAGAGATTATGCGGTATAGCTGTTGGGCAATCATATTAATAAGTATCAATCTTTTGTTTTCGGCATGCCGTTTGGAAAAGCGAGAGCCATCCGATGTCATTGTCAGTGTAGGAGACCGATACCTCACTCACCAAATGTTGGACAACATGATTCCTATAGGGTTGTCCGCCAATGACAGCACCCTTTTCGCAGATTCTTATATACGCCATTGGGTTGAAGATGAATTGATGTACGATATCGCCCAGAAAAACATTTCCGATGTAGAGCGTATAGAAATGTTAGTGAATAAATATCGCCACGAGTTATTTGTGTACGAGTATCAAAAACAGCTATTGAATGAAAAGTTTGATACTGAAGTTCCGACAGAGGCGGCAAGAAACTATTATCGTGCCCATCTTGACAAATTCGTTTTAAAGACTCCTATCATCAAAGGCCTGTTTTTAAAAGTCCCTGAAACCTCTCCTGAAATTAATGAATTGAAAAAGTGGTATCGGAATAGGGACAATACCTCTATAG
>JAJPYV010000056.1 GCA_021204735.1 Prevotella sp. | reverse complement strand
TGCCCGTCCCCGTTGGCATTTGGCACATCACGGACAGGCACGAGCCGAAAGCCTCACAAATACGGGCCTTCATCTCTTTCTGGTAGTCAAAGAGCGAGTATGACATGAGAAATCACAGCCTTTTTCTGTTTTCGCCGCCTAATTTGCGAATCGGCACTACACATACCTGAGAGACCGATTTTACAGTTGATTTGGATTCCGCAAGCGATTTCTTACCCTCGTTCAACCAATGTAGGGACACACACCCAATGTAGGGACTTTAATTTATTAAGTCCGCTCGTTCTGAAAGAACGAATATTTCGATTAAGCAATTCTTTCTCTTCGCGTCTCTTAATCCCCGTTAATAACGGTTGCAATTTTTGCAACTGTCATATCTTGTTTGAGTTTTCCTTCAATAGCATAATGTTCGGTGATTATTTCCAAAATGGAAACAACCACTTTCTCCTGCAAATATCCATAATTGACTTTGCGGTCGAATTTCAAATAGGGATTCTAATTTAATAAACGGCTGAAAAACGGAATGTAGTCAAAGAAGATAGAAAGACTTTAATAAAATCCTATTGATTATTTTGTTCTAATATTCTTTTTATTTCCCCTGCAACAACCTTGGTGTATGCGGTTGCACCGCGACGGTTGAGGTGAACTCTGTCATAGAAATAATTTCTTTTGTTATTGAAAGCAGTATCAGTGTAGTGATTAATCAATGGTATTTCATATTTATCACAAATAGTTTTAATCATATCCAAATTATCTTCTTTTGTTTGTTTATACAAAGGAGAGGCCGAAAATATAAGTTGAGTTTTGCCTTGACAATCTTTAATCAGTCTTTCAAGATAATACAGTTTTAAACTGTCATATTCAAGAACACCATCGCTTTCTGATAGATTAGGTTCAGATGTCATTTCCTTATCCTGTGGACGGTAACCTTTAATATCTCCATGCAATGGGTGAAGATTATCCATTATCAATTGTGGAATTGCAGAATTGAACCTATACATTTTTGAAATCATTTTGTATTGTTCTTTTTTATCAACTTTCCAAAAAATTGAATCTACAGAATTACCCCCCCCTTATAGAAATAGTGAAGCTCTCCCAAATATTTGTGATTGTCGCCAACCAAATAATCAAAACTAGGAGTTATTTCATAAACCATGACTTTTGGATAATACCGTTCAGTTATCATCTTATAAAAACCGTATGCACAGATTATACCATTTCCTTGAAAGCCACAATTATGAACACTCATTCCAATAGTGTCTTCCAAAATTTCAGCATCATAATGATGGATTGCACGTGAAGAACCAAAAATCAAAAATTCTTCATTTGTATTGTTTGCTATGGAATATTTTCGTTTTGTATCTCCACCTTTAGCGTTTTCAACCAATTTGCCGCCTATAAAACCAATGGCAAAATCGCAGATTATGACTAACAGTGCTAATATGCCCAATCGAATAAAAAACCTTTTCATGGAAATCAAAAACTTACATAAATGAACTGACTGCTATCCAATACACCTGCTAACATTATAATTACAATAAGAATTACATACGTAATCCATCGTACACAAATATTCTTATTGTTTAACATAGCAAACTTAGAAGGAGCAAACTCTTGCAAAAATTCAGATACAACAACAATTCCTATTGACATAAAAGAGAACAACACTTCCTTGTTATTTGGTATTAACAAATTTCCATGCTGTGTGAACATCCTAACGATAACGCCAACACCATCAACGATAGTTGGCATACGGAAGATTGTCCACAAGAAATTAATAAGAATGAATGTTACTATTATTCGAGGCAAACGAACCAAAAATTTATTACTCTCACATTTTTGCAATCCAATGGCTTTCTCTATTACCTGAAACACACCATGAAGAACACCCCAAACAATAAAAGTCCAGTTTGCTCCATGCCAAATACCGCTTACAAGAAATGTAATCAGGATGTTGATATAATTGCGAGCTTTGCTACAACGGCTTCCACCCAATGGAATATAAACATAATCTTTCAACCACGTTGAGAGCGAGATGTGCCACCTGCGCCAGAAATCAGTTACCGATACAGAGAAATAAGGGCGGTTGAAGTTGTTAATCAGTTCAAATCCCAACAATCGCCCTACTCCCACTGCCATCAAGGAATATCCAGCGAAGTCACCATATATCTGGAATGAGTAAGCAAAACTTGCAACCAAACAAGACACGCCTGAATTATATTGCCAATTATCGAATACCGTATCAACATACAGTCCGAGCCTGTCTGCCATCACAACTTTCAGGAACATTCCCCATAATAAGAACTTCAATCCTGCTACCGCTTGATTATAATTGAAACATCTGTTTGCTTTTATCTGTGGCAAGAGATCCTTAGCTTTGCTTATAGGTCCAGATAATATTTGTGGGAAGAAACACACGAAAAGCATATAATCCCACCAATTTCTCTCAGCTTCTATGCGTTTATAGTAAACATCAAACAAATAACCAACAGCTTGAAATGTAAAGAACGAAATTCCGATAGGAATTGCCCAATTAAGTCCTGGCATACTTGTAGCTATACCAACCGATG
>JAJPYV010000047.1 GCA_021204735.1 Prevotella sp. | reverse complement strand
GAATTATACCACACGTTTTAAGACCTGTCAAGTAGTTTTCTAAAATTTATTTAGATTTTCTTTTCAGTCAAAACTAAGCAGCAATTCAAATTTTGCGTTGTTTCCCATTTTGTCCTCATAGATGCCTTTATTATCTGCCACCATGACGGCACCATTGACCAGTTCATTGTAAAGGCCAGAGCGATAACCAGAGTCATCAATATTTCCTTCAAAATCTTTCGCCGGAACACAATTCCAAGCAGCCATCTCATACAAGCAAGCTAAAAGCTGCTCATGGTTCTGCTCAAATTCGCCACAAAGATAATCGCAGCATCCATTATCGTCAAACGTGGCCAGGAAAAGACCTCCTGCATTATCCTCATATACCTCAAATCTTGTAATAATGTCTCTGCAAATCTCCTTAACAGTTTTGTTTAACATAATCTGTATCTCCTTTACTTTATTTGCGGCTGTGCCGTAGTTCTGTATCTCACTTACAAGACGGATTATACCACACAAAAATTGTCCTGTCAATAGGTTTTTTAAATTTTTTTCAAAAAACTTTTTGCCAGTTTTGAGCATCAAAAAAGCAGTGCCAGACTGCCTCAGACAGTCCGGCACTGCTTCGCTCGTGACATTGTTCTTACTCCTTTCGATAATAGGTGACCAGGTTTAAATTTTAAAAAATTAGAATATTAGTTATTATGTATTATGCAGCCTTGACCTCATCCCCTTTCTTTTTCAGTACAAGTCCGTTATCATTACAGACCTTTTCTATATACTCCCATTTATAGGTGTTTGCCAGATTATCAGCTTCTTCCTCTGCCTTTTTGGATTTTCTCTTGACTTCTTTCAGGAATACACGTCTGCCAGAAAAATATCCTATCATAATCAAATCTCCGCACAAATCGCTGTAATTGTCATGTACCTTTAAAACAGGCGTAACGTGCATATAATATCCTCTAGGTTCCTCTACATGGGTAAAGGCATTGTAACCACCTAAAGAATAGCTAACCTTTACTTGTATACAATTTACGCTCGTTGATTCAGTTTCCAGTTCATAGTATTCTCTTAACATTATAATGCTCTCCTTTCGTATTCAAGAAAATTTGTAAAATCAAACTTAAAACCTGCTTCTTCTGCTATGCACCAGGGCAAATGTTCTAACATACAGTCAATCATTTTGCCGATTTCACTCAGGCAATAAATGGTTTTAATCTGTGTTTTCTGTATCTTGTAACAAAAATCACAATTATCATCAATCTTTAGCTTCCATGTCCGGCCTATGCCTGTGTTAGCATCACTGACTGTTACAAAATTCTGTGTGCCAGGATTCTCTGTTACTTCAACTACCATGTTACTGCGCTGCTTCTTCATATCGTTATCTCCTTTGCTTTTTCTGTCCTGTAACTTTGTTACAATAGTGATTATAACATGGTCTGCCGGACTTGTCAAGTATTTTTTTAAATTTTTTTCAATTTTTCTTTTGTGCTGCTATCTCCTTTTCTATCTTGTCTATCATTGTATCAATCACGTCTGTCTTGTCTTTACACTGCCAAAATTCCTTTTCTTTATTTTGCATATCTTTTATATATCTCTCTGCTATATACAAAACAACACCAGGATTCTTACCTGTGATTTCCTTTCTAAATTTTTCTGTCAGTTCGTTTTCTCTTTTCAGAATATCCACTTTCATAGATATCCAAAATTTTAATTCCTTGTCTAACATTTCCAAAATTTTTGTTGTCTCCATCGTGTTATCTCCTTTACCTTATGTGCTACCTCGCCAAGTCGCCAGGGGCAAACCGTAGACTGGTGTGGTGTCCTGCTTCCTACGGCCTGCGCTTATGTGGCCATGACCTGTATCTCATTTACTAATCGCATTATACCATGCAATTTTGCTTTTGTCAATACTTTTTTTGAAAAAACTTTAAATTTTCTTTTATGCCATAAATACCTCGGCTGCTTCAAGTTCGTCAAACATATAACTCCCATGCTCAAAATAAGTTTTGTTTAAAAAATTCGCCAGTGCCAGGGCTTTATCTTTCGCAAGTATACTAACTTGTTTCAGATTCGGCCTTCTCTTTATCGCAAAAAGTAAATTGCTGCTTTCTTCTACTCTAAGCACATAAGCATATTTCCGACCTGCCTCAGTCTCGTCAATGCAAGTCATATAAGTGTTTCTCATATTGCCGTCCTCTCTTTCGTTTGATGTCTTGTAACTAACTTACAAGACAGATTATACACCTAAAATCTCAGTTTGTCAAGTGTTATTTTAAAAAATATTTAGATTTTCTTTTGTTTAATGGTCAAAAATTTTTTCCTTTGTGAAAATAAACATTAAACCAAGTGGAATAGATATCAGCGCAAACGTGGCATCTACGTTACCAGTATAGATATCATATGTCCATCCGAATTTAATAATGAGAATCGTTATTATTATCATAGCAATGCCGAATAATTTCTGCTTGATTGATATGACCAGGTTTTCCTTTTCTCTTTCGCTCAGTTTCCGTATTTTGTCTATTGCTTTATACATATACCCATCTCCTTTTAAAGTCCGTCAGAATCGCTCTCAGCGTGTCTGTCAGCGTTTTTGTGTAGTTATC
>JAJPYV010000320.1 GCA_021204735.1 Prevotella sp. | reverse complement strand
CTTGCATTTCCTGTTCCCGATGCGCGTCCAGGTGACGTCATCGGAATTGATTCCGTAGTCCCTAATGGTTTCATCAGTAACGATCATCGGAACTTTCTTTGACTTCGGGTTACTCAGATTTGCTTCTTTTTTCATTGTGTTCTCCCGTTCCGCCCAGGTGCTGGCGTACAGCGAGAACACATTTACTCCGCCGGAGTTAATCCCCCGTCAGACTGCAAAACGGCATGACAAATCAGACGGGAATTTATCTGTTTTACAGACAGTCTCAAACTGTCTATAGAGCAGATATGTATTCTCGCCATACGTCGGCCGCCGTTTGGCTAAAATATTTTGTTAAAAGGTTTCTATGGCAAATTCAGATAAAGGCTTTATGCCTGATATCTGAACGCTCCATCTACTATCTACTGGAAAATTCAACCCCTACTGGTCCGGGTCTCTATAAACTATTTCTCCATTCATTTCATTTTTTTGCTGAAAAAATAAAACCCAGAGCCATACATCAGAGGTTCCTCCCTTCGATAATTACATTCTAGCCGTGTTGTATTGAAAGCGGAATTGTAAGCACATTTCCATGTTTTTCTTGGAGAGAGCATAAAAAAGCGCAAAAAAAATAGAGCCATACATGACCATTTACGGTCAAATATGGCTCATACAAACATTTTATGATGTTTTAAGCATGGTAATCAGATTTCCATGTTTTCTATGGCTCAACAAAAAAATTTTTTATCACAGTGGTGCCGCACCCTGTTCTTGTAAAAATGTCTGAATCTCCGGTATACCCTTCGGATACATATACATCAACACAAAGCGATACAGAATATGGTCATCATTGCTCAGTCTGAATTGGTGCCCGGATCGCTGAAGAATATATTCGCTCATAGCCCAGGGTAAATTGGCTCCTAGGCACATCAAAATCACATTATTGAGAGTACCGGTTGTTTCGCCATTGATGATGTTTCCGATTGTCTTTTCAGTTATGCCAGTCCTGCGAGACAGTTCCGCTTGTGAAATACCCCTCCACTTGAGCAGCTGTTTCCATGCCTGTGTATAATTATTAGAGAGACTGTCCAGCACATTTGCTTCCTCCAGAACCGTATCATGAATCAACTTCTTTCTACGTTCATTGTCCAGTTCACCATTTTCACCCGTGTATATTATGTCAAAGTCAATCGGGGAACCCTGATCTCGGTTTAAGAAGCATTCACGATGATAACGCTCCTCCATCTTGCCGCGAATAGACAGTTCAAAAGAAAGACAGCACTCATCCACATGGTAACGAGCATAGTCGGTCATGCGCGTCTCGCCATTCTCATCCTGATATACATATCTCGGATGATTAAGGACAAAATGTGAATCTATGAAAAGATAGTTAGAAGCATCTTTCAGCTTTGGATTGGTTAAGGTCTGAATTGCCGCATCCTGTGCCGGAATAGAATATGTCTGATTTGGCTTTATGGCACCTTTCTTGTATGCGTGCGGCCTGACATAATGACCATCAATATAAATAAAGGAACCTGCGGCCTCCTCATAACCGGCATCAATCATGCGCAGCTTTGCCGATGTCCGTGAAACCATGTAAAAGGCTGCCAAATCATCAATAACCATAGGCATCAGCTCACAAAGTTCAAATACACCTAATTTATCCCGGTATTTTCTAATCGTAGCCGCCGCCTGTCTTTTGAACATCCCCAAAGGCATCTGGATGCGGGGAGCGAGAGCATTCGCCTGCCATTCCATCCACTTTGTGTCATCGTTGTCCGGCCCCTCAATACCTCCGATCACTTTACACTTTATCTGGCTGGCTTCTTCATTAAAAAGCTGTTCAAGCGCAAAGGCCTTTTTATGCAGATCCCAATGGACGCACTCATGCACTATCGTATTGTTAAAGGCACCAAGATTCCTTTGAAATGCCACCGATGGATCAACGACAATTGTTCCTGGAAGAACATGCTCTTTGATTTCTGTCTCTTCTTTATCATCATACAATTCAGCATCCGTCTCACAAAAATATATCTGGCCGAACACTGACATATCTTCCGATATACGATGCCGAAGCACGGTGAGGTGCATCCGCCTTGCAAGTTCAGATGGATCAAGCCACATCGGCTCCAGCAGGGCTTCTTTATAATACTTCCGAAGGAATGCCTCCGCCTCTTTTTCCAAGTTTTCTTTATGTATAATCGGCACAAGAGCATTGGACATTGGGCGTCTCTGCCGGTTGCGGCTATCGTATACACTGACTTCATATATTTGCAGATCACTAAGTTTACAGGCCAAATCTCCCCGGCAGCGAACCATAAACCATTGATGCTTTGCCTCTGACTCATCATTATGGTAGCGATCTTCATCATAGACAATAATGGTTGCATCCAGAACAGCATCAAATTCTATGGCGGAGCCTGGAAGATCAGATACATCGACAAACTGCAATTCTGTATCATAAAGTTCTACTTCACCGACATCCCGGACTTTGTTAAGACGCAAATCCAGAGTGGATGGGTCCACAGAAGACAGATAGTCCTCAATCGCTTTCCATAACTGATTATCCAGATTGTTTTTAACATATTCCTTGAATGAACGACTCTGCCTCAA
>JAJPYV010000165.1 GCA_021204735.1 Prevotella sp. | reverse complement strand
AAATTATGCGGTAAGGACAGTTGGTTCTTGCCGTTCAATAAGGGTGTTAACGATGGTGCGGGAAACCCAGTTAATAAAAACGGACTGAAAACGTCATATCTTTGGGAAGATATTCTCACAAAAGAAAGACTGAGCGATATTTTAGAACATTACGCACAAGTGATTGAGGAAAGAGATAATGACACAGGTAAATGGAAAGAGAAAGTTATATGGCCACGTTGGCACCAGTTGGAAGTTGTGCGCAATCTGCTTTCAGATACAAAATCCCATGAGGTAGGGCAGAGATACTTAATCCAACATTCAGCAGGTTCGGGAAAATCCAACAGTATCACATGGTTGGCGTATCAGCTCGTTGAGTTGCTTCAAAATTCAAAACTGATGTTTGACAGCATTATAGTGGTAACCGACCGTGTGAATTTGGACAAACAACTTTGTGACAATATCCAGGCATTCAAGCATAATAGGAATATCGTTGGTAGGGCAGAATCAAGTAGGGAATTATGCAGTCTTTTAAAGGATGGTAAGAAGATTGTGCTTACCACCGTGCAGAAGTTTCCGTTCATACTTGATGCCGTTGGTTCGGATTTGGCGGATAAACAATTTGCGGTAATCATTGACGAGGCTCATTCAAGTCAAAGCGGAAGAATGAGTGCTATGCAAAGTATGGCTCTCAATGGAGTTCCGAAAGATGATGAGGATGAGGTTAACGATATTGTGGAGAAATTCATGAAGGCACGCCATATTGCCAGCAATGCCAATTTCTATGCCTTTACCGCAACACCGAAGAACAAGACGTTGGAGATGTTCGGCACGCCTTTCCCTCAACCTAATGGTGAGACAGGGCATCGTCCGTTCCATGTGTATAGCATGAAACAGGCTATTGAGGAGGGTTTCATTCTTGACGTGCTAAAATATTACACAACTTACGATAGTTTCTATCATATCCAAAAGAAAATAGAGGATGATCCGAAGTTTGACGAAAAACAGGCGATGAAAAAATTGCGCTTCTTTGTGGAAAGTCAACCTGAAACAGTGGAAAAGAAGGCAAAAATTATCGTGGAGCATTTTCACAAATCCATAGCACAAAAGATTGGCGGTGAGGCTCGCTGCATGATCTGTACTGTCGATATAGAACGGGTAATAGATTACTTTTATGCTGTTAAAAAATTACTTGAGGAGCGTAAATCTCCATATAAGGCTATTGTCGCATTCAGTGGTAATCACAAATATCATGGTAAACTATTGACTGAGGGAGGAATTAATGGCTTTCGGTCTGATGAGATAGAAAAGAAGTTCCGTACAGGAAATTACCGTTTCTTGATTGTGGCTGATAAGTTCCAGACTGGTTATGATGAGCCTCTGCTGCATACGATGTACTTAGACAAGGAATTACATGGTGTGCAGACCGTTCAGACATTGTCAAGGCTCAACCGCACTCATCCTAAAAAAGTAGATACTTGTGTACTCGATTTCGCAAATACATACGAGAGCGTGGAAAGTGATTTCCAGATGTTCTATAAGACAACGATTTTGAGTAAGGAGACCGATCCAAACAAACTCAATGATTTATTAGATACGATTGAAAATTATGGCATTTATACGGAGAATGAGGTTGAAGAAGTCAACAATAAATATTGGGAAAAGGCGTCAAGAACTGAAATCGACCCATTGCTCGATAGGATGAAAGAACGTTTCTGTAAACTCGAAAAGGAAGATCAGGTGGAATGCAAGGGTGCGATAAAGACTTATATCCGCACTTACGAGTTTTTGGCTACAATAATGATGAATTATAGCTTGGAGTGGGAAAAGAAACAGACAGTACTTAAATTATTGCTCAACAAATTGCCTTCGTTAGGAATGGATGACCTTACACAAGGCCTTATAGATGCTGTCGACCTCGACCGTTACCGCCTTGAAAAGAATAAGGAGCGTGCTATTGAATTGAAGAATGAGGATAAGGAAATTCTGCCTGTGCCGACAACCATAAATCCAGGTTATAAGCCTGATTTGCAAAACCTGAGTGAAATAGAACTGCATTTTAATGAGCTGTTCGGCAATATCGATTGGAGAGATGAGGATTTGGTCCGCAAACAGGTCAACGAGATAGTGGAACGTGTTACGCAAGATGATTCTGTGCGCAATTCCATGCTCAACAGTGATTTGGTAACGGCATATCAGGACTGCGATGAACAAGTGGATAGTCAGATGGCTGATTCAAAGGCTACCTACACACAACTGATGGATTATTATTGGAAAAATCATGAATTTAAAGAGAGCCTCAACGAGTTCATCCGTGAGAAAGTCAGAAATGCTATTAATCCTGAATATGATGAGGAAGATTTGAAAGAACGTATGCGTGATGAGTTTCAGAATGATTTTTCGGACATCTGTGATGGTGTGAATTATGTTAAGTTTGATGAGGTATTAAACATCTTCTTCCGTATTGTCAATGCCGAGACAATACCAGATTTACAAGACTTGAAAAGCAAATTACGTCATATCCTCAATTGTCTGTATCGTGCACAGCATCGTGAAGTGGATTTCCGCACATGGTACACCCAACTCGTAACCCGTTTCGACACATTCCTCAAGAAAAT
>JAJPYV010000324.1 GCA_021204735.1 Prevotella sp. | reverse complement strand
CCTTAGGGACATCCCAAAGGAGCATGATGCCGAGGTTGCTGCTCTCAAGCAGGAGTTTGATGAGGATGAGAATTTTATCTCCGCTAATGAGGCAGCACGAGTTTTGAATGTCTCGTTGACCACGCTATGGCGGTGGACAAAGTCGGGATTAGTAAAAGGCATAAAAGTCGGCAACCATGTCCGATATTGCCTAAGTGAAATTAATAGTGTAAAGAAAGGAGGAAAATTATGAAAAAGTCAATGGATAATCCATACCGCAAGGTTTCGTTTACTCTTCTCGAAAAGAATAAACGTAGAAGGCAGGAACTGACCAAGGTCTTAACGTATTTCTTTACGAATACGGAAACAACCCTCTCCTGTGCTCTTGATCTGGATATATTGCGCAACTCCATCACCTTTTATGTTGCTTTACTTGAAAGAAATGGACTGTTGCAGGCTGTGGAAGTCCGCCCCGACAGGCGCACCGGCCACAAAGCCAAGCACTACTCATCCAACCCTTCCAAGTGGATTAAGCCACGTTATGTGGAGTTGTCTCTTTTTGACAGAAAGGATGGTGATCATGACTGAGCAAGAGGCATTAAAAATGTGTCAAGAAATTATTGATAATGCTCCGAAAGAGAATTACGGTATCTTTGTGGGCGAGGATTTCAACCCGATGATCAAACGGGTAAAGAATGAGCCTAACCCAAAACAACTCTTTCTGTCGCTGTTTTATGAAAATGAACTTGCAATTCTTTTCGGACCTACCAACTGCGGCAAGAGTCTTTTCGCCATAATGATAGCCGAAGCTACGTGTAGCGTTCTTACAGAGCAAGGAGATCTGCGAAAGGTGTTGTATTTCGATATGGAGATGAGCGACAAGCAGCAGCAAATGCGTTACACCGACCCGGATTCTCTTGAGAGCCATGTGTTCCCCGCGACTTTGAAACGCATTACGATTAGCGAGGAAAGCCTTTCCAAAATCACGGAGCAATCTTTACTTGAAGGTCTTGAGAAAGCGATAACAGAAACGAAAGCCAGTGTTGTCGTTTTCGACAATATCACGTTTCTCAACAGCCGTAATCAGAAAGCTGAGGAGGCGGCAGACCTTATGCAGAAGTTGAAAGGCTTGACACGCCGGCTGAACGTCAGCATATTGGTATTGGCTCATACGCCTAAGCGAATTGCTACCAGCTCTATGACGCTGAACGATTTGATGGGCAGCAGTCTTATAAGTGCCTTTGCTGATAGCGTGTTTGTGTTGAACAAGAGTTGTAAGGGCAAGGATTACCGCTATGTCAAGCAACTGAAAGCGCGCAGTTCTGAAATCGAGTATGGGGCAGAGAATGTTCTGGTTTACGTTATTGAGCGGGCACCCGATGGAAGGTTATACCTGCGTTATACCGGCACTTCCCATGAAGATGAACACCTCCCGAAAGAAGTTGATTCTGAAAGAGAGGCTCTAAAGTCTGAAGTGATGAAATTGGCTGACATGGGAAAGACTCAACGTGAAATCGCCGAGGAATTGGGCACATCAGCAGCTACTGTTAACCGTCTGCTTAATCCTAAGCCAAAGCCTAAGTGAAGCCTTGTTTCATACTTCCGTTTATGTAAAACGTGAAACACTGAAACAAGTGTATTTTTACACTTTTCTGTGTAAATTCTTCTAAGTCGTTGAATTTCAATTCAATGGCTAATAAAGTCAGGGTGGGTAACCACCTTGACTGTACAAAGTTTGTTTCAATGTTTCAGTATTTTTTTAAGTAACATGAGTGAAACAGAAAATTTGAATACCAAAGTTTTGGATGCCGTACTGAAAAAGGAATGAACAGATCATCTGAATATTTCGGACAACAGACAGAGGTATTGAGACCGGTAATACCGTTTGTTTTGACAAGTTATAGCAGTTTGACTTGCCACTTGGATCTTTTATTGGGCGATACATTTCTCGTTGACTTGTTGGCGTTCAAGTATCTCCTTGGTGCTCCTGTATATCGGGAAGATGGCTCAGATTACTCCCTTTACTTACCATATAAGCCACCATTAGAACGCCCTGCTGTATTATGGAGATATGCCAAAGGTAATGTTGTCGATGGAAACGTAATGCTATTTGATGAGGATGGAAATATCTTATCATGGAAAGAAATTTTCGAGAATGACAGTTGTGACCGCTATTGGCACAAGGAGATTCTAAAGGATGATAATGACCGTTATTACAAACTCAAGGGATTTTTCGGCGGACATCTCTTAGACAAAGCCAAAAATCAATACATCTTTGTTACGCATACAGAGATTCAGGCAATGTTGGGCTACCTATGGCATCCAGAGGGCATTTGGCTCGCCATTGGTTATAGGCAACATCTTACTTATGAGCATCAATTGCTGCTGAATGACAAGAAAAACGTGTTTTTCATACCTGACAAGGAGATGCTTGATGATATCCACAATATCGGAATATTGAAAGGAATGAAGTGTACTAAGAAATTTATCAATGGTGAGGAAAATGATCCAAAGTTCATGGAACATTGCTTTCTGAATGAAATAGGAAAAAACAGACAACATAATCAGGCTATATTTGAGAAACAATATCAGGTGGCAAAAGAAGCCCATCGTGTAATGACAAGAGTTAATTAACTTTTAATTTTTCGATTAAGCAAGTGCAGAGCAAGCTCGATTGAACTCTGCTGAGACGAGAAAAATGTTTGTAAAAAATTGTATTTTGACAGAAAAGCAGTAAATTTGCATATTATAGAATAAATAAACATACTAAAATATGCCACACAGAAATAACATCTTAGTTATGAAGTTGGTTTAAGAATAAAAGCGATACAATGAAAGAGAACATTTTATATGACCGCAAGTCCCTTCGCTCCGTGTTGGGCAAAACAGCTAATTTCAAAGAATTGGCTAAGGATTGTGTTGCTTTTAGTAATGCAGAATGCGGTGTGATTGATATTGGTATAGAGGACAAAGAGGATTTGCCGCCTGACGGTCAAATAATACCAGAAGGGCTGACCACAACTATTGTAAATCAAATAAGAAGCCTCACAGAAGCCGTTACTGTAACCCCAGAAATTTGTAAGGCAAATAACGGTGCCCAATACATTAAGTTGCATGTGAAACGTAATCCAAATGCAGTAAGTGCGACAAGCTCTGGCAGATTTTTTATCCGTATAGGAGACAGTAGCGTTCCTGTCGGTCCTGATGATATTGCAAGACTATTTGAAGATAAAAGTAATAAGAGTTGGGAAATTACACCAACCAATTATAATTGGCAAGATGCAGACAAAGAAAAGTTGAATGGCTTACTTCAACGTATAAAGACATCTGACAGAGTTTCTGCATCTCTCAAACAAAAGGATACTAAAGAATTGCTTGATTACTTTTTTCTGACAGAAGAGAATGACAATCTAACAAACCTTGGAGTTTTGTTTATCGGTACACAACAACAGAGAGGACGTCTCTTAAACGCCCCGGTTATACAATGCATAAAGTATGACCAATATGGAGAAAAGGTAAACAAATGGCTTTGGGATGACTACACGAAAAATCCTGCTGAAATGATATCCGAATTATGGGAGACAATTCCAGAATGGAAAGAGAGTACCGAAATCAGTGATGGTATGTTCAGGAGAAACATTCCTGCTTATCCGGAAAAAGTTATACGTGAGCTTGCGGCTAACGCCTTGGTTCACAGACAATACACTGTAAAAGGGGATATTTTCATTAATATTTACCCCGACCATCTTGAATTTAAGAATCCTGGTCGGCTTCCATTAGGTGTAACGGTTGAGAACATTCTACATACTACGAAAAAGCGCAATGAGCACATGGCAAATCTTTTCTATGTGTTGCATTTAATGGAGCGTGAAGGCTCGGGATATGATATGATGTATGAGACGCTTCTTGCGAATGGAAAGGTTGTGCCAAAGGTAACAGAAGGCGAAGATTGGGTAGAAGTACGCATTGAAAGAAATATTATCAGTCAGGAAATGATTAAGGTAATGGATTATGCTGATCAGAAATACGCTTGCAAGCAAAAGCAACTAATCTGTTTGGGTCTAATCACCTTGCATGAAAGCGTGACAGGAACTCAATTGATAGAACTTCTCAATTTGAAAGATTCTAAATATTTGCGTTCATGGCTTCAACCTTTAATAGATAAACGTCTTGTTATTGCAACTGGTGAAAAAACAAAAGCCAAGGAATATAGGGTTAATGACAAAATATTAAAAGACAGTCAATACAGAGGTCGTACATCGCTTAAGCGGATTGAGGATTATCGCATTAGAGAATTGATTATCGAGGATTTGAAAATCTACAAGGAGGCAAGCAGCGTAGAGATACGAACACGTATCGGTAACGAGATTCCTGCTAAAAAGATATGGAAACAGATTAATAAACTTATTGCAGAGGGGAAAATAATAGCTAAAGGTGAAAATAGATGGAGAAAATATGCACTTATCGAAAGCCCTCAAATGTCTCTATTCCCCAAAAGTGAGGAATAGAGCCATTTTGGAATTGAGAATGGAATTGAGAAAATAGTCAGAATAAAGCATAAGCAACTAATATTCAGATAAATACGCTAATTTCTATCAATTGTTAATATAAATTAAATTGGAATTGATAAGAAAAGAGGAATAAGAAAAATAAGAAAAGAAAATGACATCTAAAAATAGCCTCTATTCCCCAAAAGTGAGGAATAGAGCCATTTTGGAATTGAGAATGGAATTGAGAAAATAGTCAGAATAAAGCATAAGCAACTAATATTCAGATAAATACGCTAATTTCTATCAATTGTTAATATAAATTAAATTGGAATTGATAAGAAAAGAGGAATAAGAAAAATAAGAAAAGAAAATGACATCTAAAAATAGCCTCTATTCCCCAAAAGTGAGGAATAAAGGCATTTGGGAAAATAGAAATGGAAAATAGAAATTAAGCAAAAAATGATGTAAATAATTGACAGTTAAGTAAATATGCTATATTTTTCTATTTTGTTAAAAAGGATTAAAATGGAAAATAGAAATGTTGTCTAAAAGTCTTATCTCTCCATAATAGTTAAGTGCTGTACATTTTTCTTTTACACTATTAGAATATTTTATAGTTAGCTAAAAATATAGTATGTTATAAAAAAGCGAGGGGATAGATGCGCTGGTTAAAAATGTAACATGTTACAAAAAAAACCAATGGAGATTTGGGGAATATAAAAAGAGATAAAACAGTGCAGCCTGTGGATGTTATCATATATGGGGTGTTTATACAAAAAAGAGGTCTGAAAACTTAGATGTTTACAGACCTCGGTTATTTTTAATTGTTTGTTATGCTAAATTTATTGAAGAGCCTCTAAAGCCTGCTTTGCGGTAGCGTTTTCAGGGTCAATTTCCAAAATCTTGTTCCAGTAAACTATAGAGTTCTCATTATCACCCTGCTGCAGATAATAGTATGCAAGATATGAATAAGGCTCTACGAGGAGCTGAGGAGTATCAGGACTTTCAGAGAGGACAAGTTCGGCATATTTCTCATAATAAGGTTTTGCCAGTCCCTCTGTTGTTTCAGGGTCGAGTTGAGAGTTCAAACGAGCACGCATTCTGCTTGCATACATGAGGTTGTTAGGGAATTTCTCACCCAAGTCACCATATACACGGTCAGCATTCTTGAGAGCCTCAATTTTCTCATCACCCTCTGAATTAGCAGCCTGGTCAGCATAAAGTTTTGCAAGTCCGTCGATATCAGAAACTGAAGGTTTCTCTACCTTAGAGAGATACTCATCATAGAGAGCAAGTCCGTTAACATAATCCTCTTTTGCGATATAAGCATCAGAAAGCTGTTTCCTAACGTCGTTGAGGTCAGGGTTCATATCGAGAGCCTTTGTGAACTGCTCGATAGCATTGTCGTACTGTTCAGCACCGATGTAAGCATAACCATAGTACTGATAGTCACGTGCAGTGAACTTAGCACTGTCAGAGTTGTTGAAGAGAGCATCAGCAGCTACCAAAGCCTCATCGTACTGTTTGAGGTCGGTGTAGTTATAGAAATTAAGACGGTTCAAACCAGCACTGCGAGGATATTTCTTCGTGCCATACTGTGTTACCTCAAGACTCTTCTGAGAATCGCCCTTGAAATAAGCAGAAAGAGCATATTCTACGAGACGGCTGTCTTCAAGGTCGTCTAAGTTAGCCTTTCCGAAATACTCCAAAGCATTGTCATACTTATCAGCACGATAGAAGAAGTGCCCTGCCTCTGCGTCAACAGGATAGCTCGGATCAACCTTACGAAGTTCCTCAAGTTTTTGAACAGAAAGGTCAGGGTTACGTTTAGCATACACGTGAGCATACTTGATGTACCCTTGAGGGTTCTGCGGGTCCATCACTGTTGCCTGGTTGTACCACTGAGCAGCATTACCACCTTCATTCTTTACTGCCTCGATGTCACCAAGAAGGATATACGCCTCACCGCAGTGCTTGTCTTTAGCCCTTGCCATCTCAGCATATTTCTGAGCGTCGATGGTATCCTTAGCATTAAGGTAAATACGTCCAAGGCCAGCCAAAGCATTAGCGTCCTTCTTGTAAACCTTTACAAACTCTTTCACCTGAGCATCAGCAGCTTTGACGTCGCCCTTATTGTCGGTGATCACCTTGTTTATGGCTTCCAAATCAGACTTAGCGTCCTGAGCCATAGCCGGAACACCGAATGCTATCATCAGTGCTCCTACGAAAAAATATTTAATTGCTTTCATAACTGAAATAATTTAATTATCTACTTTTTATATTCTAAAAACAACTTAAATGTAAATTTATTGTCATCCAAAGAAAAAAATTACTTAGGATGATAGTTATTCACTCCCCACTATTACAGGTCTTATAGAAACTTGCGCATTTGCAGGAAGCAGTCCAGACTTAAAAATAATGAGTTGGCCTTTGGGCTGTTCAAGGAAATGAGCAAAACCCCACGGCAGACCGTTACGAGGGTCGTTCAACAATGCGTATAGTGTTCTTACAAGCGGATAGCGTCCGTCATATAAGTATGCCTGGTAAGGTTTCCAGCTGTTCATAGCATTAGCATTGTCGAAAACGCTTACCGACATTACAGTAATATTCTTTTTAAAAGTGGTGTTAGTGGTGTCACGGTTGTCGTTGAGCCAGTTGGAGCCGATAATGCCGATTGCATTAGGAGTTTGCTCAACATAGTCGATTACCTCCTTGCTGGTCTTTGCAGCCATGATGTTAGGGCTGTCGATTGGTTTACCGTCAAGAAGAGAATCAACACAATAGTGCACAGTGCTTGACTGTTTATTGTCGAATACCACGAGGATGTCACCACGTTTGGAGTCAGGAACGATGTCGCTCCATTTAGTTGCCTCACCCCTTAGCACACGTTTTATGTTTTTGAGTGAAATGCAAGAGTCAGTGTTGGCGCGGTTTATAATAAGAGACAATCCGTCGTAAGCAAACGGAATTGACACAGGGCGATAAGTTTTATCCCTCAGGAATTTCAACTCATCCTCAGTAAATTTCCTTGATGTGATGACGAGACGAATGCTATCTTTCATGAGCAAATTCACGCCATCAAGTTCGTTAGTGTAGATAGGAGTAACTTTCGCGTTAGGATAGTCATGTTCGAAAACGCTAATTTGCTCATCTATTATAGGACTAAAACTTTCGTCAGAAGCGAAAGTAATCGCTCCTGACGAAAAAGTATCTGTCCTTTCGTTCTTAGGTTGGTCGGAGCAAGCCGACACGCCTGCGAACAGTGTCAATCCTACGAAAGTGTAGAATAGAAAGTTTTTCATATTACTGTAATTTGAATGTTACAGGAAGCGTAAAGTTTACGTTTACTGATGCACCATTCTGTTTACCAGGTATCCACTTAGGCATGCTTTCTACCACACGGATAGCTTCCTTGTCCAAAGCGGAGTCAACACTACGTACAACGGTTACGTTGGAGATTGAGCCATCCTTGCTGACCACGAATCTTACGATAACGCGGCCCTCAATTCCGTTCTCAGCAGCGACAACCGGGTACTTGATATTTTTCTGGAGGAATTCCATCAAAGCCCCTTGACCGCCTGGGAAGGAAGGCATTTCCTCAACGACATCGAAGACCTTAGCTTCTTCCTCCTTAGGAGGTTCCGGCTGAGCAATTTCTTCCTTTGCCTTGAGGATCTCACCGCCGACATCATCATTACCTTCAACGTTGAAGGCACCGATAGTGGTGTTAGTTTTCTGGAGGTCGTCCTGGTTTTTCATTTCCTCTTCAGGTTTTACATCCTCATCTTTTTTGATGACAGGAGCAGTAAACTTGATAGAGCTCTTGATTCTCTCAACTTGTATCACCTCGACCTTTGGTGCTTCTTTCTTCTCAACCTTAGCCTCTTTCTTCTCAATAAGTTTAGAAAGCTCCATTGCCTCATTGTAAGCGGCCTTTCTCTTGCTTTCCTCGTAAGCGTTATTGATAGCTACGGCACAGTAAATGAGAACGATTACAGCAAATACGAAAATCAAAGCAATCATATTACGCTTACCAGTACCTTTACGGAGTTTGTAAGCACCGTAAGACTGATTTCTGCCTTCAAACACGAGGTCGACCCAGGTATTTGATATTAAATCTATTTTTGCCATTTCTTTTCAGTTTTAAATGTTAATCATTGATTAATTTATCCCCCTCTTTTCAAGCAATTCCTTGTCATCAGGGTTAATTTGGTCAATGACATACTTACCGATACTGCAAATCTGCATCTCATCCAGAGCGTCGACTAAGTTCTTGTAAGAAGCTGTGTCGGTAGCCTTGATAATGATGGTCATCGTAGCGATCTTCTCACCATTGATTTCACCACCCTTAATCTTTTCCAGTTCTTTGTTATAGATAGAATCTGGATAGGCATCCGGTTTTTGCTCTTTCTTCTCGTCAAGTTCCAACTTAGCTTTCATTATCCTTGCAACAGGAATAGTACCATCTTCTGTTCTGTGTTCCATAAGTACTTTACGAATACCATTCTTGCCCCATGTAGTTTCCTTGAGACATGAAGGGTCGTCGTAGTTAGGAATACCCTCGATATAGTAAATCTTGTCGTTACCAACGCAGTAGATAGTAATAGTTTGAGAAGCCTTAGTAGCAGTCTTATCCTGATCTTGCACATTCTGGTCGTTACTCGGCATGGTAAGCTGCATAGTCTGCGGTTTACTCAAAGAGGTACACAGCATGAAGAACGTGATAAGAAGCATCATCATATCCACCATAGGCGTAAAGTCCACGCGGGTACTCTTTTTCTTTTGTTTGCTTGCTTTTTGTTTTGCCATGATTTAGTCTCCCGTAGTCTTTAAAGTAGTGATCAGATAGTAACGGTTCTCATTCATGTCCTGAAGTTCAGACATCACTTTCTTCATAACCTTGTATGATGTCTTTTCGTCTCCTTTGAGCGCAATCTTCATGTCCGCACCATTATTATCGCGTGTGAACATTACCCACTGCTGGAATTCGCTCATGCCACCATCGATACTATCGGTAGGAACACCTTTATCTTTCTGGTAAACATTCTGAACGTTGGATTCCACCATAAGGAATTCGCTCAAATCATTCATAGACACACCAATATTAGTTGCCTTACGAGCATTCTCAATCTGTTTAGGCGTCAGGCTGATGCCCCACTGACTGGTCATCTCGTCGAGAGCAGCTTGTGTGTAGTCTGGACTGTCCCAACCTAAGAACACCTTGCCCTGGTCATCGATGATGACTGTGAGGACATTAGTTTCCGGAACCTTGATTTCGGAAATTGATGCAGGCGTTTGGACTTTGACAGCCTCGTTCTTAACGAATGTTGAAGTCAACATGAAGAAACAGAGGAGCAAGGTCATAACGTCTGACATAGGTGTCATGTCGATCCAGACGTCTTTTTTCTGAATTTTTATTTTACCCATTATTACAAATTTAAGAGGTAAAACAATTATTCTTCAGTATGATTAGCGTCGTAGGTAGCTGCTATAGTATAACCAACCTCGTCAAGTGCGTATGTCAGCTTGTCGATCTTATTTGTGAATGTGTTATAAGTTACAACGGCAACCCATGATGTCAAAATACCGGATGCTGTATTTACGAGGGCCTCAGAAATACCTGCGGAGAGTGCCATAGAGTCAGCACCACCACCACTTGACAAAGCCTGGAAGGAGTTGATCATACCCAACACAGTTCCGAACAAAGCGGTAAGAGTACCAAGAGTAACGATAGTAGCAACGATAGGCAAGTTCATCTGCAGAGTAGGCATTTCGAGCTGTGTAGCTTCCTCGTGAGCCTGCTGTATTTTGGAAATCTTCTGAGCTTTCTTCAAAGAAGTATTGCCTTCCATTTCCTTGTACATTGCGATAGAAGCAGAAACAACGTTTGCAACAGAGCCTCTCATTTTGTCGCAAAGTTTCTGAGCCTCATCAAATTTCTGGTCTTTGATAAGTTGTTTAGCCTGGAGAGTAAACTTAGGAAGGCTCATAGTACCGAAAGCTGAACGGAGAGCGAAATAGCGCTCAACGGCGAGACTGATGACAGTGAGGAGCAAAGTAAGGATGACACCGACTACGACACCACCTTTGTAAACTGTACCCATCAAGTTAGCTGGATGACCGGATTTGTCACCTCCTACGAAGTTGGCTGAATTACCAAGAACGAGGAAATAGAAACAATATGCAATGATCAAGCATATTACCATAATCCAGATTGCATTTTTAATACCACCGAAGCCCTGCTTCTTTGGGCTTGCTGCTTTTTGTGTAGTTGCCATAATTTTAATTTAATTTTTAGTTATTAATAATTTAAGTTATAAAGTATTTTCGATTTAACGTTAATCTGTGTTTTACACATCACTAAAAAATAGTCATACGACAATAAACACCACAAAGATAATAATTAAACGTGAATACAAACATTAATTAAAATAATTTTAACAATGTTTTTTCAGTTTTTATCTAAAATGGTATGTTTTATGTCTTTTTCTTACGATTTTCGACTTATTTTAGTTGTTCGAGAGTGATTTTTATCCGTTTCATTGCTTCACGGATATTGTCATCACTTGTGGCATAACTCATGCGGAAGCAGTCGGGGTCTCCGAATGCGTCGCCACCTACAGTAGCCACATGTCCCACCTCAAGCAAATACATTGCGAAGTCGGTGGAATTGTTTATAGTGTGCGTACCATCAGTTTTTCCGAAGAAGCTGTTGCATCTTGGGAACAGGTAGAACGCACCTTCAGGTACGTTGACATCCAAGCCAGGAATTTCTTTCGCAAGTTCCACTATGAGATTTCTTCTACGTTCGAAAGCTTTGCGCATTTCCTCGACACATTCCTGTGAAGCCACGTAAGCCTCAACAGCAGCCTTTTGACTGATTGAGCACGGACCGCTTGTGTACTGGCCCTGCAGTTTGTTGCACCCTTTCACTATCCATTCCGGGGCAGCAATATAGCCGATACGCCAGCCAGTCATGGCATAAGCCTTAGAAACACCATTAACAATTATCGCCCTTTCTTTCATTCCAGCTATTTGAGCGATACTGCTGTGTTTTCCTATATAATTAATGTGTTCATATATCTCATCAGCCAAAATGTACAAGTCATCATGGCGGAGAATCACCTTAGCCAAGCCTTCAAGTTCCTCTTTGGAATATACGCTGCCGGTAGGGTTGCTTGGAGAGCAGAGAATGAGCATTTTTGTTTTTGGCGTTATTGCGGCCTCCAACTGTTCAGGAGTCATCTTGAAGTTCTGTTCAAATCCAGCCTCTACTATAACAGGGTTTCCGCCTGCGAGTTTTACCATTTGCGGGTAGCTAACCCAATAAGGAGCAGGTATAATCACTTCCTCGCCGTCATTTACAAGAGCCATTACAGTGTTGCAGACACTTTGTTTTGCACCATTGGAAACAAGTATTTCATTGACCTTATAATCCAATCCATTCTCGTTTTTCAACTTTGCTACGATGGCCTCACGAAGGTCCATATAGCCAGGAACAGGTGAGTAAGTGGAGAAGTTATCGTCAATAGCCTTTTTTGCAGCTTTCTTGATGTGGTCAGGAGTAGGGAAATCAGGTTCTCCGACACTCATGTTAATAACATCGATACCACTTGCTTTCATTTCGCTGCTCTTCTGTGACATCGCAAGGGTTGCGGAAGGAGCCAGCCTATTGAGACGATCTGATAATTGTGTCATATTTTTCATTTATTCTCTTGCAAATTTATATAAAATATTCGTTATGACAAATAATTTGTACAGAAAGTTCTTGTTTTAACATTTTATGCCGTTTTGCGGAATAGAGAGGGAAAAGTTAAAAGTTAAAAGTTAAAAGTTAAAAGTTAAAAGTTCATTCTTGCTTGCGTTTGTGGGTAACGTTGCTTGGGGTGAAAGGGAGGGAAGAGTGAAGAATTAAGAATTAAGAATGAAAAATGAAGAATGAAAAATGAAGAATGAAAAATGAAAAATTAATGGTAGAGGATAATTATATTTACATGTGAGTGTATATGAAAGCGTATATGAAATAAAGTGCATTATATATAATAAGGTGTAGGGTAGGGAATTTGAAAAGATAATATAAAACGATGTAATTAATTTAGAGGGGATTGTGAGGGAGAAACGCTGTCAAGGAGTGTAGTGAGGTAATCTTCGATTTCTTAATATTTATTAAATAGACATTACTATTTCGTGTGGGAGGCAACTGTCGTGTGCAAAAGTATGTATCTTTGCAAAAGAGAGTAAGATTCCCATTATTGCAATCTTATTGTTTATGAATTATAATAATAAAAGATACTACCATGAATAAAACTAAAAAAATTGACTTTTTATTGCGACTTGGCATGGTCGCTTTGTTGTGTTTCCCACTGACAGCGAAAGCACAAGTGAACATCACTGTTGACACCACCTCTCCAAGTGTTGATATCAGTCAGATGCTCTATGGAATTTTCTATGAGGACATCAATCATGCGGCAGACGGAGGTATATACGCCGAACTTGTGCGCAACCGCTCTTTTGAGGATGATGCACAAGAGGCAGTATCGTGGGAGTCATATACATCCGCCCAAGGCAAAGTAAGTATGGAAATAGAGACGAAAAATCTGCTTAACAAGGTTCAGAAACAATGTCTTCACGTGGTAACAAGCGGTGTAGGAGATGCCGATGCAGGAGTCTCAAACAACGGATTCTGGGGAATAAATGCAGTGAAAGGAAGACAATACAAACTCTCACTTTGGCTTAAAGTGAAGAAAGGGACAGACTTTCAGGCGATGTTGAAGGGCAAAAACGATGCAGAGCCATACGCCACTGTACAGTTGGATGTTGACAGCAAAAGCAAAGACTGGCAGCACATAACAGCAGAGTTCACCTCATCAGCCAACGATAAAGATGCCCTACTTGTAATAACAGCAAAAGGCGATGCCGATTTCAGTCTTGACATGGTATCACTGTTCCCACCAACATTCAAAGGGAGAGAGAACGGAGTGCGCGCTGACTTGGCAGAAATGCTGCAGGAGTTACATCCACGGTTTATGCGCTTTCCCGGCGGTTGTTTTGTTGAGGGACGAGAGACACCCGACAACGCATTCCGTTGGGACCGCACGATAGGACCGATAGAAGAACGGCCAGGGCATGAGAACAAGAATTGGGGCTACCGCACAACAGACGGACTCGGATTTCACGAATACCTACAACTCGCAGAAGATATAGGCGCAAAGCCGCTTTATGTCTGCAATATAGGAATATGGCACGGAGGCGTGACACCAGTTGACGAGTTGCAGATGTGGGTTGACGAGTGTCTCAACGCATTGGAATACGCCAACGGAGCAGAAACCACCACATACGGAGCAATGCGAGCAAAGAACGGGCATCCTGCGCCATTCAATCTTGAATATATAGAAATAGGAAATGAGAACAATCAGAATGACGGAGCACAGACATCCGACCATTACTACGACCGTTATAAGATATTCCGTGACGCCATACTCGCCAAATATCCAGATATGCATATCATAGCCAATGTGGCAGCATGGGGAACAGACGACCCTCGATGGCTGTCAGACGAGAAAGCAGAACTTGTTGACGAGCATTATTACCGTTCCCCAGAGTGGTTCGCCGCCAATTTCGAGAAATACGATGCCTATTCACGCAGTGAGCCAAAAGTATATTGCGGAGAATATGCCGTAACACATGCATTCGGAACGTTGGGCAATCTCAATGCAGCACTTGGAGAAGCAGTCTATATGATGGGAATGGAGAACAATGGCGACATGGTATCAATGAGTTCATACGCCCCGATATTCGT
>JAJPYV010000003.1 GCA_021204735.1 Prevotella sp. | reverse complement strand
CACCCACAGCAACAGCTGTCATCGGGTCAATACTGGTATCTACATTTGGCGTTATCTGCTCTCTGAGCATTTGTCTTATAAGCGGAGAATGCGTGGGACCTCCGACAAGTATCAATTTATCTAACTGAGAAGATTCGAGGTGATTTCTGTTGAGGACGTTCTTGCATATATCTACGGCTTTTTGGAAATAAGGCCGCATTACTTTAAAGGCTTCAGACTGGCTGATGGTCATATCAATGATCAGTTCCTTCCCTTCTTCATCTTCACCCAACTCTCCGAGATTGGTAATTATATCCTCTGTTTCTTTGAACGATAGTTGATTTTTTGTCGGCTCAGCATAGGTCTTCATAGCATCCCTTAAAATTTCCTTCTTTTTCTTATCAGCCAAATAGCCATCGATTTTATAATCTTCTTGCAGGTAAGGTATGATTATCTTGTCAACAATCTCATAATCTAGATTTTTACCACCCAAATAATTATCTCCTTCCGTATCAAGCACTTGAATAATACCATCCTCAACACTCAAAAGAGCTGCGTCAAAAGTGCCGCCGCCGAAGTCAAATACCATCCAGCGCCCGTTTTTGTTCTCAGAAGTGAGGCCGTATGCCATCGCTGCAGCGATAGGCTCCTGAAGCAATTCACACCTTTGGAATCCAGCTAATTTTGCCGCCTCTATAGTTGCAGTTTTCTGATTGGCAGTAAATTTGGCCGGTACTGTTATGACTGTCGACGTGATATTTTCATCTGTGACAAATGATTTTAGCGTTTTTAAAACATCAGCGGACAACTCCTCTGAAGAATAACTCCTACCCATATTGGAACTGAGATACTGATGATCTGTTCCCATCTCGCGCTTAAATTCAACATAAGTGTCAGACTTGTTTTCTTCCCATCTCTTAGTCGCCGCACGCTTTTCCATTTGCAAAGCGTTATATGCAGAATCTCCTACAAAATACCCCTTGCGTCTATTAAATGACACACATGAGGGCATCGTATCTTTAAGAGTATTACTTTTGATAATAGTTGGTTTTCCCTTTTCCATTCGGCAGATTGCAGAATTTGTAGTGCCGAGATCGATACCATAGTCAATTTTTGAACGTGCCATATCTCTAAATATTTTGACTTACTGTTATTTGGGCAGACTGAATCATCTTCCCATTGTAATTTATTTGCGGTTTAATTATTCCTGTAATTATTTGCGAACCTAATGGTAGGGATTCGTCTGGGACAAAATTCGCTACTACATTCATCCCTATATGATATGGTTTCCCAAGCATATCAACAATCTCGTACCCATTAGCTGCAAAATTATCCTTTATGCGTTGAACAGCTTTTGAAAGTTGCTTGTAACCTCTAATCGAAGAATCCATACGGGACAGATTCAGTTCAATTCTCACGATCTCATCGGCGACCTTAAGTGTCAAAGAATGATCGACTTCCGACTCGGA
The DNA here is from genome assembly GCA_021204735.1 of Prevotella sp. GTDB lineage: Bacteria > Bacteroidota > Bacteroidia > Bacteroidales > Bacteroidaceae > Prevotella. The sequence goes on along the minus strand of JAJPYV010000003.1, from coordinate 1,151 downwards.
CTGAATTGAAGGTACTGCAAACATCTGCTTTTCAAGCAGTTCTATAAGTTTATTGTCCAATTTTACAGAATCTTCCTGCAACCTTGTCTGTGCATCCCGTAGTGCGTCCTGAGCCTTACGGACCTCGGTGACGGATGTTGTTTCGTTCTTGAGGCGTTTTGACAAACACCAGAGAGCGACCGCCAGAATCACTAGTATTACGGCAGCGATTACAATGCCCCATATTACGTGATTTTTAAGATTGGTGGCAATTGAATCTTTCGTATCGTCAATTTTCTGATTCAGATCTTCAGCATCTGACCTCTGCTGATTCCTCAGCTCACTGTTCTCCCCGCGAAGGCTCTCAACAGATGATTGTACCTCAGAGTTTTCATCAGTAAGCGACTGAACAGCTCGGTTCAGACTAACTACACTGCCGGACAATTTCTGTATCTTGGCATTAGTGGCTGAATGCGCCATGTTTAGTTTTGTCAGACCATTCTGCACGCTGTCTAATCTTGCGCATAATTCCCGATATTGAACCTCGGAGACATAACCAGCGGAATTATCCTGTGTAGTCTGTGCCATTAACAGTTGGAGACTCAATACTGCAAAGGCAATTGATAGAGTGATATGTTTCATAAAAGCTAATTATTTCTTTCCGTTAATCCAATTTCTTACTCTTTAAAAAGATTATGAACTTATCAAGGATCCCCTTGATCATCAAGTTTATACCTTTATGATCTTTGAGTTTTTCAACCAATCTCGGGGAATATTTATAGTAGAATTTAATGAATTTCCGCCCCCATCCACGTTTGGCAAGATACTCGTCACGAAAGTTTCTAAGTACCATAACCTGTGGATGACTATAGTTTCCATAGACCATTGTTGCGATGTAACATCCACCGGAAGAACTAGAGGATGACGTGGATGAATATGGACGTGATGTCGTTGGAGTCGTATGATATGTTGATTCCAATGACCTTAAAAAATTATTACTAATTCCTGACAAAGTGGAGCGATTAGGGTTATACCTTTTCATCCTATATTCCGACTCCATGTCAAATTCATCCATTTTCTCCATCACGCCCATTGCCGCACCTATTGTGTAACAGGCAGAAAGTTGCTGCTCGTTTTTTAAAGCCGCATTTACTTCTTCAATTACATTATAC
>JAJPYV010000203.1 GCA_021204735.1 Prevotella sp. | reverse complement strand
GTGTATTTCTTTTCCATAGTTTTCTTTTTATCGTTAAATCTTTTTGTAATATTTCCGTATTCGTCAATGCGTCTGTCACGCAGGAATGGCCACCAACGGCGGACTTGTTCGCTATGCTTTAAGTCAACATCTATGACTGTGTATGCTTCCTCGTTTACCGGCGCACGATAGAGAAATTCCCCTTGTGGTCCGGCAACAAAAGAACTGCCCCAAAAACTGATGCCGTTGGTCTGTCCTGACGGGTCAGGCTCTTGCCCTACACGGTTCACTGCAACCACAGGCAGTCCGTTTGCCACGGCATGACCTCGCTGTACTACCGTCCATGCTTCACGTTGACGCTGTTGCTCCTCTGGAGTGTCACTGCTCTCATAACCGATAGCAGTGGGGTAGATGAGGATTTCCGCACCACACAGAGCCATCAGGCGTGCTGCCTCTGGATACCACTGGTCCCAGCAAACCATTACCCCTAATCTACCAACTGATGTATCTATGGGCTTAAAACCGATATCACCCGGTGTGAAATAGAATTTCTCGTAATACGCAGGGTCATCAGGAATGTGCATCTTTCTGTATATTCCGGCAATATTTCCGTCACGCTCGAATACGACAGCCGTATTGTGATACAGACCAGAAGCACGTTTTTCGAAAAGCGAAGTTACCAACACAACATTTAAATCCTTTGCAAGAGAACCGAAGAAATCTGTTGACTCACCGGGAATCGTTTCCGCCAAGTCAAAGTTATTTACATTTTCTGTCTGACAGAAATACAAGGTGTTGTGGAGCTCCTGCAGCACAATCAGTTCTGCTCCCTCCTTTGCCAACATCCTTGCTTTTTCAGCCAACCTGTTCATGTTGTCTGCCTTGTCACTCGTATTCCTTTGTTGTATTATTCCAATCCTCATCGTATATTTTCTTTTTTTATTCTTCTTTGCTTTCAAGTAATTTTTGAAATATGAATCAAGCAATATTCCAAGCAAAAATGAATTTTTATTTTTTATTTTTTATTTTTTATTTTGCAACTGTCGCAGGCAGTTGCATTGTGCAACAATGCAGTGACCCATGTTGCCGTATCACCGTCCTACTGTCTATACCAATCATCTCACGTTCAGGAAATGCCATTTCGAGTATTTCCCTTGCTTTGTTGTCATTTTCGGGTTGTCCGTATGTGGGATAAATCACAGCACCATTAATTATCACGAAGTTTGCGTATGTGGCTGGCAATCTGTCGTTTCCGTCATATATCGCATTTGCCATAGGCAACTTAAGCAGTTGGTATGGCTTTCCGTCAAACGTGCGGAATGTTTTCAGTTGTTCTTCCATACGCTTCAGTTCTGCATAATGACTGTCATTCTCATCGTCACATCCGATATATAATAATGTGTCATTTGGAGCGGTGCGCACCAGTGTGTCTATATGTCCATCAGTATCATCGCCTTCCAGCCTTCCGTAGTCAATCCACAAAACACGCTTAACGCATAACCGTTCTTTCAGCACGCTCTCTATATTGTCTTGTGACAGAGGTTGGTTACGGTTGGGGGCAAGCAAACAACAACTTGTTGTAAACAAAGTGCCGTTGCCGTCAGTCTCTATAGAACCACCTTCCAACACAAAATCGTTATAGTCCATGTATTCCTCATTCACCACTTTAGCAGTATAAAGACTGCGATTAATGGCATTGTCCTTGTCAGACTCAAATTTCTTTCCCCAGCCGTTGAACCTGAAATCGAGCAATCGTAGAGCACTATTTTCAGTTAGCAAGGTAATAAATCCATGATCCCGTGTCCATGTGTCATTAGTGGGACACTCGTGAAAGACAATCTTACTAATTTGTTCATCCGACAATCGAGATACAAGCAGTTCCCTGACTTTCTTTGCACAAGGAGTTACCACAATAAGTTTCTCATGTCGGGTCACGGCATCTGCCAACTCCACGTATGTCTTGTTGATATCATCCAAATATGGTTTCCAGTCGGTATCCTCATGTGGCCATGTCAACATGAGGGCTTGCTGTTCTGCCCATTCAGGTGGTAATATCGCTTTTGGGTGCATGTCTTTCAACCTATTTATCAGTTTTACTGTGGGTTTATATATTGCAAAAGTAATGTAAAAATCCGATATATGCTATAAAAGTGTTCCGTTTTTGCCTTTATCAACTTTTTATAATGTTATAAGTGTAAAACAACACCATTTTTTCGTTGACACAAATCAACTCATTTGATAAAGGTCAAAATAACGCAAGCAAAAACGAATTCTTAATTCTTAATTCATAATTCTTAAACCAAACAAATTATCTTTGCAACCAGAAAAAGGATAACAAAAAAACAGAACTTTAGGATGTGAAGATGCATCCTGCATGTAGAATTAAAAGAAGAAAGGAAAAGAATCATGAAAAAGATTGTTAACAGGATTTTAGAAAGTGAGAAGTTTAATAGGTATTGTGTAAATGTACTGAGAATGTACAACATAGGACGAGTAAACATACCGGTATAAACGGTGATTTTATAAAAGAGCAGGACTGATTTACGTGAAAACCGTTAAATCAGTCCTGTTTTCTTGTTTTGAATTTTGTTTCCATTGAAACCAATATCTAATAGATTTGTTC
>JAJPYV010000221.1 GCA_021204735.1 Prevotella sp. | reverse complement strand
CCTATGAGGAAGCGGTCAGGGAGATGTACCGCCTCAACGGGTGGGGAGAACCGAAAACAATTCGTAGGACATATTGAACACGGAACGATATGGAAATGGCAATGTATATCATGCGGATACTGAAAAGTCAGATGATGATTGTATGGTCTTGGGGATTCAACTCCCCCGTGGCTATCTCAGGAGGGCGGCGGTTCAGGGTGCAGGGTTTCAAGTTCAAGGGTTGGGTCGAAGTGGTTTACAACGAGGGCTTGGACTTGTTCGACGTTAGTTTCATCAAGGGCAGCAAGACCGTCGACAAGCTCGAGGGCGTTTACTTTGACATGTTGGTTGACGCAATCGACAACCGTGTGGAAAAGACGGACGATTACGAGAAACGGGTCATGGACGAGTATTCATTGTAGTACGCGACCATGGCGGTACACCGCATCGATGAGGCTCTTTGACCTGACATGTAGGCTACCAATCGGCAACGGGGGATTTACCATCCCGTCAAGCTAAAAGTACCGCGTGAACCATGTAACTTGGCAATTTTAAAATAGGCTGTTAAAATAACATAATACAAGGGCGTTCTTCCATCGAAAATGGCTACTTTTGTATAGTACTTGTTATGCACAAGTGCCGACATATTAAGAAAGCGCATTTTCGCTTTATTCCGTCAGCGTGAACTTGGACACTTCACAAAAGTAAACCGGAATAATGGGAAGAACGCTCTTCTTGGTTCGTATTCGTATCTCTATGCGAAATACATCCAAGTGGGGCTATTTATTCTCCTTATTCAGTTTACGGGGAGTCCAAGCCCCACGCTGATGGATGAGGCAGGATGATGGCCTCACTTCCTTTATATGGCTCCTGACAGTTTAAGTTTACCGCGCCGCAGGTCATAGGTGCGAATTGGAAACATTGACTTACTGCGTTTGCAATGTGGAAATGCGGGATGTTCCGAACAGGGTTTATATGCCTTGAAAGTGCTACTATACCAAGAGCAAAGAAGCCTACTCCCCACCCATGTAGACATTTGGGATTGATACCCATGATTGCACATGCAGAATTAAAACTATAACTTATGAAAGCAATGCTTTTACTGCTGCAAGCAGCACCCGTAGGAGAAGGTTATGGTGGCTTTATGGTTTTAATCTTCATAGCCATAATCATAGTCGTAATCATCGTGGCACAGAGAAACAACAAGAGGAGAAAAGAAAAGTTGAGTCCCAATCCTGAACTTTTATACAAAGAATCACGACCCAAAACGCACGGTATGTTTTTTAAGGTACTTGCAATAATCCTAATAATCGTTTCCGTAGCATGGTTAATAGATGCAACAATGACCTCAACAGGATTATATGGCGAACAATTAGACCAAACAAACTCATTACTCAAAGCATTACTTTTCTCCGTTTATAGCTTCATGTCTTATTCGATATATCGGTATATGAATCATGAGAAATAAAGGATACACCATGACACCGACAAGAACTTTGAAGCTGTAACAAGCTAATTTTTAAAACATTGTACTAAATTCATCATTATTATGGCACTGATTAAATGTAAGAATTGCGGACACGACGTTTCCGACAAGGCGGCAAGATGCCCCCATTGCGGAACTCTTGTAAATAATAAGATAGCGTGCGAGAGGTTAGACGATGTGTCTGAAATGACAAAAGAGGATTCCTCAAAAAGCGAGCATCACATCACAAACGAAAAGTCCAAAATTGAATGCACAAATAATGGTAATAGCGAGACACGAGAAGCTGTCGCAATATCAAACATACTACAAGGAAAATCTAAAATCATATACGGTATAATTGGTGCGGCACTTGTATTACTAATTGGTGGAACAGTAATCTATATCTCATCTTCAAGCAAAGTTAAAGATTTTTCTGACAAACCATTGGAAGTAATAGTCAAAGCTGCGAAAAAGGGAACTGCAGCAGCCCAAAGTGAGTTGGGATTCCACTACTTTCAAGGGAACAGTATACCACAAGACTATGATGAAGCCGTTAAATGGTTCTGGGAAGCAGCGAAGCAAGGAGATGCAGCAGGTGAATATGGTTTAGGAATATGCTATTATTATGGTAAAGGCATCTCCCAAAATAACAAAGAAGCAGCCAAATGGATCAAGAAAGCAGCGGAGCAAGGGCTTAAAGATGCTCAATATGATATTGGGCTTTGCTACGAATTTGGCATTGGCACATATCAAAGCTACGATGAAGCCTGTAAGTGGTATAGGAATGCAGCCGAACAAGGAAATGCAGATGCAAAAAAAGCGTTAATGAGATTGGGGAAATAATATTCCTTTTCATTGGTGAATATGAATGTAAAAAAAACAGATTGAAAAGAAACTACTAATCATAATGCATCATGGAACTCATTAACTGCAAAAACTATGCGATTATCAATTCTGACAGAAAAAGTGAACATTTCACTGTTATGTTTCCCTTTCCAACTTATTTATTTACTCATTAAAGGACATTAAGTCATTTAGTGTACGACACGGTTTAATCATTAAAATCTATTCATTTTTGTTATAACTTATAAAGTATTATTATGGCACTGATTAAATGTGAAGAATGCGGGCAGATGTATTCTGACAAGGCAGAGCATTGCCCCCACTG
>JAJPYV010000049.1 GCA_021204735.1 Prevotella sp. | reverse complement strand
GAATACACATTCTCAATCATAACTGCAAAGAATAAAACATTTGCAGTGTTTTATTAATGTGATAAAACATTGATATGGTTGTTTACGACTTAACAAGAGATTTTTTATTTTAACTGCAATTCTTGTTTTTTTATAAATATGACTGTTTTTAAAATCTTTAGTCAGAAAATTCGCTTTATCAACGGAATAATCTATGCCATTTTTTGGCATATTTTGTCAGAAAATTATCTAAGGAGAAAAAAGAAATAAAAAATGTAAAAGATGAAAGAAATAATTTATTAGTTTTTATATTTGCAGTAAGAAAACTTTTTTCAAATTATTTCAAAATACTACCTTAATCACATTAACAAGAGATATGGATAATTACGGCATAAATGATGTTTTAGCAGAGATACGGGCAAAGGCGGCGTCTGAGAAAGAGAAAGGTACTGAATTTGAGCGACTTATGCGTAAATGGTTTTTAACTGATCCACGTTATGAGAATTTGGAGCAAGTGTGGCTATGGTCGGATTTTCCTGGCAAGAAAGATTTAGGCAGTAAAGACCTTGGTATAGACTTGGTGGCAAAGACCGATTTAGGCGAATATTGGGCGATACAATGCAAATGCTATGCGGAAAATGCCCACATTGATAAAGCTGCTGTTGATAGTTTTTTATCCAATGCGAGTAGAGAGTTCAGAGTAGATGAGAAATCCAAAAAAATTGGTTTCAGTCAGTTTATATGGGTATCAACTACAAGGACCAAATGGGGTGTGAATGCGGAAGAAGCCACAAAAGGGCTTCGGGCACATTTCAACCGTATCAATCTGTTTGATCTGGAAGAATCGCCTGTTGACTGGTATAAATTGGCTCATGGCGATGAGGAAGGAAAAGCAGTAAGACTGTCAGGCAAACAGCCGAGGAAACATCAGAAGGAGGCAATAAAAAAGGCATACGAATATTATGTAGAGCAGGGGAATGAGCGTGGCAAACTGATTATGGCATGCGGAACAGGCAAGACATTCACCTCATTGAGAATAATGGAGAAAATAACGAAAAAAGACGATCTGGTGATTTTCTTTGTGCCGAGTATAGCCTTGTTAGGACAGACACTGAATGCATGGATGGCAGACAAGACAGACAATATGCGTCCGATTTGTGTATGCTCCGATGCGACTGTAACCAGAAAGATGAATGAGGAAGATGAGAACCTGCTTGACAGTCCCGTTAATCTGGCGGTTCCAGCCACGACAAATACTGATGATATATTAAAACAAATATATAAAGCCCGTAATGACAATGCAAGGACTGTTATCATGTCCACATATCAGAGTATAGACACTGTCTCAAGGGCATTGAAAGCAGCCAGTCTCACCGCAGCACTTTGCATTTGTGATGAGGCACACCGCACTACTGGTGTTAAGATCAAAGGCGTGAAAGAATCAAATTTCACCAAGGTACATGACAAATACATCATACCAGCGTTGAAACGCCTATATATGACCGCAACGCCACGGTTGTATAGAGAATCAGTGAAAGTCAAGGTTAGGGAGAATGACGATATACTTTGCTCTATGGATGATGAAAATCTATACGGCAAGGAATTTCACAGATTATCGTTCAATGAAGCCGTATCAAGAGGATTGCTGACCGATTATAAAGTACTTGTATTGACAGTAAGTGATGAAAATATCCCCGAATCAATACAGGATGAATTAAAAAAGAGATACAAGAATGCGCCGGAAGACAGGAAATATATGGAGCTGAATTTTGACGATGCCACAAAATTGATAGGCTGCATAAACGGACTATCGAAACGGTTACAGGGAGATGACGGAGCGATAAAGAAAGAAGATGGGAATATTATGAAACGGGCAGTGGCATTCTGTCAGACCATTAAACCCACGAAAAACAATCCAAGTGCATCCTCCACTCAGATAGCAGAGCATTTCGGAAAAATATGTTCAGATTACAGGAAAAATCTGAGTGCGGAAGAAGCTGAAGGAGTGGTAAAAATCTCCGCACAGCATATAGATGGCTCTATGGATGCCAATGAGCGCAATGACAAGATAGCATGGCTGAAAGCAGAGACGGAAGACCCTAACGAATGCCGGGTGCTTTGCAATGTGAGATGTCTTTCAGAAGGAGTTGATGTTCCTGCTCTTGACGCAGTTCTGTTTCTATCGCCAAGAAACTCTGAGGTTGAGGTTGTGCAGTCAGTCGGGAGAGTGATGAGGTCATTCAAGGGGAAAAATTATGGATATATTATTATACCGGTTGTATTTTTAGATGATGTGAAGCCAGAAAAAGCATTGAAAGACAACAAGCGATTTAAGGTGGTTTGGTCAATACTTAACGCATTACGCTCACATGACGAGAATTTCAATGCCCATGTCAATAAGATTAACCTGAATAAAAAACTATCCTCGAAATTAATTGTAGGAGGCGTACCCCATGGTCATTATGCAATGGCTGCTAATGGGGATGTTCCAGAAGATAAAGGACCTATACATGTCAGCGAACAAGATGTAGCAACACAATTGGAATTACGTTTCGGTACACTGCAGGATGGCATTTATGCGAAGATTGTTGAGAAAGTCGGCGACAAGCTGTATTGGGATAATTGGGCAAAGGA
>JAJPYV010000281.1 GCA_021204735.1 Prevotella sp. | reverse complement strand
TTTACCGTCTCTTCTGGGATGAGTTCTCAAGTTGGTATCTTGAAATGATAAAACCTGCTTACGGTTCACCTATCGACCGTAATTCGTACGATATGACTTTGTCATTCTTTAATGAACTGTTGAAAATGCTTCATCCTTTCATGCCTTTCATCACGGAGGAGTTGTGGCAACATCTGTATGACCGCAAGGCTGGCGATAGTATAATGCGTGACTGTATTGACATCGCTGCACCTTCAGATGCTGATAATAAGATGTGTGCTGACATTGAGTTTGTAAAGCAGGTGATTGGCAATGTGCGTACCGTAAGGAATCAAAAGAATATTTCTCCTAAAGAAGGTCTTGCGCTATTTGTAATGGGTAATCACAATTATGCTGATTACGATTGTGTGCTGACCAAGATGGCTAACTTGAGTAGTATAGAAATATCTTCGGAGAATATCCCAGATGCCGTAAAATTCATGGTGGGTACAAACGAGTATGCTGTTCCTGTCGGCAATTTGGTTGATGTTGATGCGGAAATAGAGAAGCAGGAGGCACAGCTCAAGCATCTTGAGGGCTTCCTCGTCGGCATAAACAAAAAACTCTCTAATGAGAAGTTTGTCGCTAACGCCCCTGAAGCTGTAGTGGCATTGGAAAGGAAGAAGCTCCATGACTCTGAAGAGAAGATCGCGCTCTCAAGACTTCTTTGGCAGAATTGAAAAACAAGAAAAAATAATAGAAATGTTTGTCAAACGTTATAGGTTCCTGATATTATTGGTGATGTCGTTCACCGCGTTCATTTTCATGTCATGCAGTGACGACGATGATGATAATGTCTCGTCTAATAAAAAGACGGAGGAGACGGTGTTTATGTATATGCCATGGTCGGGCAATCTCTATTCTTATTTCCTTGAGAACATCTCTTCATTTGAGACAGCTATTGTTAACAATGGAGGATTGGGAAAGAAACGTTTTATGGTGTTTATCTCCACAAGTGCTACTAATGCCTATCTCTATGAGATTTCATATAAAAACGGAATATGCGTACACGACACATTGAAAAACTATTATTTCGGTTCTGCTGAATACACCACATCTTCGGGTATAACGTCTATTTTGGAGGACATAATGACCGAGTCGCCAACGAACAGCTATTCCATGATAATAGGTTGTCATGGTATGGGGTGGATTCCTAAAAGTACAAGCGGTGTGAGCAGCTATAACGCTGCAAGACGCTTGAAAGGTGTTCACCAGACTCGCTATTTCGGTCATTCGAGCAGCAGCACATATCAGACAGATATCACCACTCTTGCCGATGGCATAAAAGCTACTGGCGTGAAAATGCAATATATTCTCTTTGACGACTGTTATATGTCGAACATCGAGACAGCATACGACCTTAGGGAGGTTACCGATTATCTTATTGCATCAACTTGCGAGATAATGATTGAAGGTATGCCATACTCTACAATTGGGAAGAGTTTACTTGATCATGATTATAAAGGTGTGTGCAACGGTTTTTATGCTTTCTATTCCACGTTCTCTCCACCTTGTGGCACTATCGGTGTTACTGATTGTAGTGAGACTGAGAATATGGCGTATCTGATGAAAAGCATCAATACACAGTATCCTGAGGGCTTGTCTGATACAGATGCTATCCAGATTCTCGATGGTTACTCTCCAGCCATTTTCTATGATTTCGGTGATTATGTTTCTCATCTTTGCGAGGATGAAACACTACTTTCCGCATTCAATCAGCAGCTTAACAAACTTGTGCCATACAAGTCTAATACCAATACTTATTATTCTGAATTTACAGGTAAGCAGAAAGAGATAACTGCTTTTTCAGGCCTCACTATTTCTGACCCATCTCAAAACAGCATGGTAACGGAGGCAAAAATACAGACTGCCTGGTATTACGCTACTCATTAGGATTTTGTAACAAGTATATGTCATAATAATTTACTTAATTTATGGCGATAGCGGGCAAAAACCTGCAAAAAATCCAAGTTTTTGCCCATTATAAAAGTGTAATAAATTCTTCAACTAACTGGTATAAAGGATGTTATGATAAATTTAATGTTTTTTATTTAGCGATTTTTAAATGTGAAAATATGTAAAATCAGCATTTAGAAAATTATGCGATAAGAGAATATTATGATACTAACGAAAAGTTTATTATAACTCCACGATTTAAAGAAATTTGTTGTTTTTATTTGCAGTTTGAAAATATAATGTTATTTTTGCAATACCTAAGAAAGACATGAACAACAAGATTAAACACTTTGGTGTTGTAGATGAAGTGGGCGGTGGTTGCATAAAAGTGCGGATCACCCAATCATCGGCATGTTCTTCGTGTAAAGTGGCAGGTCATTGCAATGCGTCTGAAAGTAAGGAGAAACTTGTAGATGTATTTGGTCACAATGACCTTAATGTAAGTAAGGGTGATAAAGTGGTTGTCGTGGCAGCAGAGAGGAGTGGCTTCTTTGCTGTCGTACTCACATCTGTGATACCGTTGATCATCCTTGTTGCCGTTTTGGTGATATGCTTATATGTCACTGGTAATGAAGGGGAGTCGGCACTGATTAGTTTGTGTGCCCTTGTGCCTTATTATTTCGCAATTTACCTTTTGAGGGGGAAAATACA
>JAJPYV010000138.1 GCA_021204735.1 Prevotella sp. | reverse complement strand
GACTAAAGAAGTTAATGGATTATATTGCATCTTATCAATATCGACAAGGCTTACCATAAAACTGTTAATAAAATGACTGATTATAACAGTGGAACAAGCAATTCCCCTAAAACCGTCTAAACTTTTTTCTCTCATGCTTGTATCTTTCCTTCCTGCAACGAACCAATACTTGTATAGTCATATATCTTATAAGTCCATCGACATATAAAAATTTAACCATACTTTTATCATTTAAATGATTTGCTTATCCCGATAATTCGTTTTATTCTGGCCTTATTTATCAACAGATAAAGAACATAGAGCACCCCAAATATAATAAACATGTATGCTGCATCAAAAAATCTGCTGCTTAAAGCAAAAAACGCTACCAGTATCAGTTCCTGAATAAGTTCCTTCAATATTTTTACGTCCATATACTTTGACAATATCAACTCTGATACAATACTTCTGACCGCAATAACAATAAATATACCATATGCAACAAATTCAACCTTTTGCACAACAAATGATCCGATGCAGGCCATGAAAATACTACCGGATAAAGTAATTAAATTGATGACTAATAATATAGTTTCCTTCCGTAAGGATTTGAAAAAAGAGCTGCACATCATTTGCATCTTTCCATCAAATGTACAGATCGGCAGGAAAATCGGCAAATACAACAGACTTTGCTCATACTGAGGAAGTATCCAGTGTACTATAATCGTTATCGGCAAATATCCAAGCATCACTACAGGAAGCACAAGGCTCAAAACATTTCTCATTAGATAATAAGCATCTTTCTGCCTATCCTGCTTTACTCGTCGGAGGGCTGGAAAAACCACTATACTTACCTGATTTACAAAAGTCAAAAACACATTAGCTAATGTCAACGAAAATGAGAAATAGCCAAAAACTTCTACGCCCCAGGAAGCATCAACTATCATTTTTGCACTGCCCACGATCAGATTACCTGCATACAAAGCAAGCATTAACTTTAAGCCGCACTTAATATTCTCTTTAATATCGGCCCATACTATATTGATGGATATTTTCTTTTTCCTTTTGCAAACAATTTCTTTAGCATGTAATGACAAAAATATACCTGAGCAAATAAACCCCAGAATATACATTACAATAATAACCTTATAACTATATATTTTTAAAGTTAGTATTACAATTACAGCAATAAACCATGTGAGATTCTGTAACACAATTGCCATCGAATAATATTTTGTTAAATTGACAGCCTGAAATAAATAATTTAGAAAGTTATTTGCGTTACATATTACAATACATACACAGCAAGCTCCAAAAACAAAGATTCTGTCTCCCTCGAGATTTGATGTAAGAATAAATATTAATAATAATACTGCAACTAATGTCTGGAAGGCAATATACACTTTTCGTTCCTGAGCTAATAAATCATAATCTAATTCCTCATAATGCTTTCCTCCAAAACGTAAATATAATCCATCCACTAATCCCAAACGGCTGAGATTAATATATGTAACATAAGTTAAAAAAAGCTGCCAATAAGCAAATTGTGTCACACCGATCAGTGATGGAACAATAAATGTTACAATTAAACTTGCAAGTAATGATACAAGCTGAGCGCCAAAGGCATATATAAAATTTCTAATGAAAGATTTCATTTTCTTAACCTCTGTCCAAAAGACGGGAGTGCAAGCTCCCGAGTGTCCTCTGTTATGGGTACATTATTCTTGTATTGTTTCTAAAAATTTTATAACCTCAACGGCATTCGAATTTTACCTATTTTAAACACTATTCTCTTTTCTACATCTTCTACAGCATAATCCAACCCGCTTTTATAAGATATGCATCCAAGAGTTATATACCACACTATCCAAAAGTAAGTTATATCGTACCAATGAGATGTAATTAATTCTGCAACACAAAAAACACACATTGCGATATTAAACAGGTTGCGCTTTGCCAGCCTCATAACATTTATTACCACAATAATTACTGACAACACACCCATTTCCATATAATACTGGACCAAATCCAATTCCAATAATCTATAAACCGAAGTAATACTGCCAAGACCGGATTTTACATAATCCATATTCATTACTATTGTCACTCTATTAGAACGCCATTTAGTAAATGCACTGACAGTTGTCCCGGTAACCCTGTAAAACAAATCATCAAACTTTCCGGAAAAAAGTCCTATTAGAAACCAAATCAACAGGAGCAGTCCTACTGTAAGTAAAAATACATATATCTTCTTGGTTGAAGTCTTACTTTTTCTTTTAAACCACGAGCCAAAAATAAGCATAATTATCATACATACAATCATCGGTCGTTTAAATGTCAAAATAACATAAACCGCGCCGATATATTTATATATTTTCCTTTTATCAAAATAACAAAAGAACAAAAATAATGCTATTGATGTGGGCGAAAAGTAATTTGATTCAAAAGCCGAACTTGACAATGAAAAAGACATGTTCAAATAGCTTTGTATACTAAAAAGATCATGCCAATGCAAAAGTAAATATACTAAAAATGACATTACCAGATAGTACTTCAATACTGTCTGTATCATCTCCAGGTCAAATACATTTAAAACAGCCCATGCAACAGCGATAGGTAATACCCATCTGAAAATCCCTTGCAGGGTCTCCATATA
>JAJPYV010000085.1 GCA_021204735.1 Prevotella sp. | reverse complement strand
ACATAAAGGAATGTGACAAGGCTTACTCATTGGAGAATGCTATGGGAAAATTTGATTGTATTTTCACCAATCCTCCTTTTGGCTCAAAAGTTGAGGTCGCTTCTACTATTGCCGAAAATTATGAGTTGAAATCTTTCACAGCACCAGAAGTTCTATTTATAGAACAGTGCTATAATTTTTTGAAACCTGGTGGGAAAATGGGCATTGTGTTGCCAGACGGAATACTCGGCAACCCTAATACTGAAATTGTCCGGAAATGGATATTGGAACATTTTAAACTATTAGCAAGTATTGACCTGCCAGTTGAGACATTTTTACCACAAGTAGGAGTACAAGCATCATTGCTATTTCTGCAGAAGAAAACAGCTTTAGAACTTTTGGTTGATCCAAAAAGCGAAATGTATGATGTGTTTATGGCTATTGCAGAAAAGGTCGGGAAAGACCGTAGGGGCAATGTTATATATGAAAGGGATGATGATGGAGCAGAAATTCTTTTTGTAGAGAAGAAAGAATGGGCTGGTTATAATCGTAAAGGAGAATTAGTCGCTCGCTATCGTATGGAAAGAGTAAAACATGTTGATGACGATTTACCCAAGATCAGCAAAGCTTATACAAAGTTTTTGGAGGACAAGGCATGAAAAGTGTTGTTTTTAAGAGTGTTATAATTCCAGCTCATAATTTTCGCTTTGATAGTAGACATTATTTGAATGAGCACGCTTTGAACAGTTTACTTCTTGAACAAAACAGTCAAAAATGTAAACAATTATCTGAATTCGCTCTTTTATTTAATCCACCTGTATTCAAACGTCAGTTTTGTAAACTTACTCCACGAGCTGTGCAATATTTTCAGAGTTCTGATGTGCAGAATTCCTCTGAAAATAGCTCTGTTTATATTTACGGCAAACAAGCGCAAGATCTTAATTTGCTAGTCCATACTGGTGACATACTTGTTACAGGTTTTGGAACTATAGGGAACTCAAGGCTTGTATCACGTTTTCAAAATGGTGTCTGTTATGCTAATAACGTGTGTAGAATTAAAGTAAATAACAATTTTAAAAAGGGGTACATTTATGCATTTATGAGATCTAAGTATGGTGTATCTCAATTAAATAAGAATGCATCAGGTTCAGTAGTTAGGTATATCGAAGCACCAGGCATAGGAAAAACTCTCGTTCCCCTTTTTCCCGAATCTTTTCAAAAAGAAATAGATGATTTAATTCAAGAGTCCGCAAGATTAAGGGAAGAAGCAACAAATATGTTTGGAGAAGTCCATAAAATAATAGAAGGGCAGATAAAAACAGACATTGAAGATTCAAAATACGGAATAGTTTCTTCGCAAAACATATCATTATCTCACAACAAAAGATTTGAAGCAACATATTATGTAAGTCAAAATAGGCGGTATTACGATTACATTATAAATAAAACATCTCATGCAAATCTTAGTGATTTGTGTAGCCATATATTTAGACCTGGAATATTCAAAAGGCAATATGTTCAACGTGAAGGTATTATGTTTTTAGGTGGTGCCGACATTTTAAATGCCATTCCGTATAGTAACAAAAAGCTGTCTTACAAACAGGTATTGAATATGCCAGAACTGATACCAGAAGAGGGAACTATATTAGTTACATGTGGAGGTACAATTGGTAATGTTGTATATGTAGATAAACAGTTATCAACTTGTGCAGTTTCCCAACATGTTATGAGAATAATCCCGAACGGAACTGTTCCTAACGGTTATTTATATGCTTTCCTTTCTTCTCATATTGGACATGAACTTATTAATATGTTTTCTTTCGGATCTGTAATACCACAAATAGAGCCTCATCATTTAGGATTGGTTCCTGTTCCGATATTAGATATTTCATTGATGAATAACGTTGATGAATTATGTAGGAAAAGTATAAATGATATTGAACAGGCAAAAGAGAAGGAAACTCATGCCATTTCCCTGGTAGAGCAAGAAATAGAAAGTTGGAATAAAAATTAGATATAAAAATATGGCAAAGGTTTGTAAACCCAAACATTCAACAGGTCCTGTTAATGCAGGAGAAGAAAGACTCCTTAAGTTTTTGGAAGTAAGGCTACCAGATAGCTTTTATCTCATTCCAAATGGTGAATATCCGAGTATGAATCCACAAGGTGCAGTTCAGTATTGGGAGTACGATTGTATAGTTGTTGCTCCCCATGCCATCTATGCTATAGAAAATAAAGATTATAGAGGTCGTATAGAAGCATATAATGATGCATGGTTCTGTAATGACAT
Source organism: Prevotella sp. (assembly GCA_021204735.1). Taxonomy (GTDB): domain Bacteria; phylum Bacteroidota; class Bacteroidia; order Bacteroidales; family Bacteroidaceae; genus Prevotella. Next base: position 372 of record JAJPYV010000085.1, on the reverse strand, counting down.
GGAGAGACCAAATCCGATAAAATCTGCAACATACAAGAGTAAACTATTGGCAAGTTATTTGAAGAAGAAAGACCGCCGTTATGGTTTGGCGTGGGTTGACACTATCGTTACATTGAGTTCACTTGGACAAAATAAATCAGGTTTTGAAAAGGGCTCATATTGTGATAAAAAGACATTCCTATTAAATGACTAGCTTATAGATTACTTGATAGATCACGACCGACTTCATAAATCCTCAAATGCTATCAGCATCCGGAATCACCGGAGACACTGAAAGCGCTGAACATCCTTTGCGTGCGGCTGGTTTTCTGCCTATATGCCGATGACTCGGGAGTATTCCCCGAGCAGGGGCAATTCCAAAGCTACTTGCGT
>JAJPYV010000334.1 GCA_021204735.1 Prevotella sp. | reverse complement strand
GTACAGACTATGCGACAGGATTAAGATATTTAGCAAATTATAAATTATCATCCGGCAAATTTAATGAAGCAATAGATTTGTTAACAGAGACTTTGGAAATTTATGAAAAGACTATTGGTAAAGAACATTCATATTATGCATCGTCTCTTGCTGCTTTTGCATCTAATAATGCAGCATTAGGCAAATATAACGAAGCGATAGATATGACAACAGAAGCATTAGACATTTATGAAAAGACTGTCGGTAAAGAAAATCCGGAATATGCTTCGATTCTTGCATCACTGGCGACTTATTATGGAAAGAATGGTGATTATTTAGAGGCTTTAAGTTTAGGAGTGGAAGCATTGAGAATTCAATATAAAGTATTAGGCAAAGAGCATACGGAATATGCAAAAACATTAAATTATCTTTCGGGTTTCTATGCAGAATTAGGAAACTATACAGAAGCTATTAATTTGGCAACGAGAGCGTTGAAAATCATAGAAAACAAATTAGGGAAGAAAGATCCTTCGTATGGAATGATATTAGGAAATCTGGCTCTTTACAGCAGCTATGTGGGGAATATTGCAGAAGCAATAAGATTGGAAAAAGAGGCTATGGATATAAATGGAAAGGACAATCTAGGTTATCCTAAAATGCTGGGCAACCTTGCTAATTATAATTGTTATATGGGCAACTTTGATGAGGCGTTAAGTTTGGGAATGGAGGCTTTGGAAATTAACGAGAAATTATTTGGCAAGGAACATTTGGAAAATGTAAGGATTTTATCCAATTTGTCGAGTTTCAATGCTATTGTTGGAAACTATGCAGAAGCTGTAAATTTAAATAACGAAGCCATGAAAATAGTTGAGAATACAAATGGCAAGGAACATCCGGACTATGTGGAGTTATTATGTGCTATGGCTGTATATAGTTTTGGGGTAAATGATGATGATGAGGCAATTGTTTATTCAATAAAGACGACACAGAAACTAAGTGAATTAATTTATAATACATTTTCAAGTCTGACATCGAAGGAAAGAGCTATGTTCTGGAACAAATACAGTAACTGGTATGGAAATGTTCTCCCGATGTTATCTTTCTACATAAAAAACGATTCATTGACGGCGACTGCATACAATGGAACACTGATGAGCAAGGGATTGTTGCTAAACAGTGAGATTGAGATGAACAATTTACTCTTGGAAAGTGGTGATGTGAATGCAGTGGAAAAATATAAGGCGTTGCAGCAAAACAGAACAATTCTTAACAAATTGTATGAGACAGCCATCACTAATAGAAAAATGAATGTCGATTCATTAGAGAGGGAAGTGCAGAGGCAGGAAAAAGAACTTTTGGAACTGTCAAAAACATACGGTGATTATACGAAGAATTTGAGCATTGATTGGAGACAAGTGCAGGAGAAACTTGGTAAAAAAGATGTTGCGATAGAATTTTTGGCTTTTGGAGTTCAAAATGACAATATAATGTATGCGGCATTGACACTTACAAAGAATGATGATGTTCCTCATTTGATACCACTATTTGAAAAGAGTGAATTAGATAGTCTGTTAAAAAGCGATTACTATAATACATCTGAATTGGCTAATCTCGTTTGGAAACCTTTGTCAGAAGTGTTGTCTGGCAAGGAAAACATCTATTTTGCCCCTGCAGGGGAGCTGCACAACATTGCGATAGAGAGCATACCCTGTTTTGATGGTGAAGGTTTGATGTCCGACCGTTGGAATTTATACCGTTTATCATCAACACGAGAGTTGGCATTGATAAAAGATAAGAATGAGATGAAAGACGCATATTTATATGGAAACCTTAAATATGACATGGATGTGAATGCATTAGAAGAAAATGACAAGAAATATGATAATGGTAAACGCAATGTTGATTGGGAGACGATTAACATTGTTGATTCTCTGGACTTGCGTGGACCAGCACAGCAGATTCTTACACCTTTGCCAGCGACAAAGGAAGAAGTTGAGAACATCGATAACTCATTGAAAAGTCAGCACGTAAACTCCACGTTACTCACAGATACATTGGGTACGGAAATATCGTTAAAGGCACTTTCAGGTCAAAGGCCAAACGTGTTGCATATCGCCACACATGGGTTTTATTGGACTGAGAGCGATGCGAAGAAATTCAATATCACATCTATGGCAATGTTGAACGATGACAACAACAATGCTAAATATATAGAGGACAAAGCGTTAACCCGTTCTGGTCTATTTTTAGCGGGAGCGGAGAACGCATTCAGAAAAGACACGAAGATGCCTGAGGGTGTTGATGATGGGATATTGACGGCAAAGGAGATTTCAGTATTGGATTTGCGTGGACTTGATTTGGTGGTTCTTTCCGCCTGTGAGACAGGACTTGGCGAAATAACAGGTGATGGCGTGTTCGGTTTGCAGCGAGGTTTCAAGAAAGCAGGCGCACAAACATTGATGATGAGTCTTTGGAAAGTTGACGATGATGCCACGCAGATGTTGATGTCACAATTCTATTCCAACTTAGCCAAAGGAGAAAACAAATTCGAGGCATTGAAGGAAGCGCAGCAATATGGCAGAACCACCGACAACGGCAAGTACTCTGACCCACGCTATTGGGCGGCATTTATTCTGCTTGATGCCATTGATTAAGGGGCTTGATGT
>JAJPYV010000434.1 GCA_021204735.1 Prevotella sp. | reverse complement strand
TTGATATGGAGACGACAAATAATTATGACAAGTTTGACGGTTCAGAATACAAAGCGATGACGACTACACAGGATGTGCAGCGTAACTATATATATCCGATAAAATTGCAGTTTGACACATACAATGTGGAGTTCGAAATTCAAGCATGGACTGCACCGATAGATCTTAAGGCGGAAACGGAATATACCACAAGTGCAGAATGGCATGAGGATGGTGACGGATATTATCAGATTACATTGAGGGATATCACGTCGAGTTTCACGATAACGCCAAAGTTGTATCAAATCAGTGAAGACGTAAGCGGAGATAGGTTGAAAACAGAGCAAAGTGGTATTACGTGGGAATGGATACAAGGTGATGATGATGAATATATTCTTAGTCAGAGTGAAAGTGATGGAACGCTTACCGTTACGCAACTGACAGCCATGGCTGATTATTATTATAGCTTTAAACTTAATGCAAAATGGAGCACAACAACAAACGGCATAACGATTGAGCACGAGAGGACGTACAATGTGAAAGTTATGCTGAATGAAGGAGGCTTTAGTTTAGATGGAGGTGAAACCTACTATCAAATAAAAAGGATGCTCCCGTTGGTCGCAAAATAAGAAATAATTAGAGGGGCTTACTTATAATGATTTATAGGAGAAGATATAATAATACGGTTGGACGAGTGATGACACTTTTGTTACTTGTGATGGCGTGCGCGGGTGCATACGCACAAAGTACACAAGCGGCATATATTACCGTGACTTGGCCGTTTAGTAAGGGTGATGTATCGGTTCTGTCGGATTATAGCATTACTAATACGGATAATGAAACATACAAGACGCCGGAATATACGAAGGAAGGGAATGATATTATTCTTATTACGTCACCTTCTACTGATGATTTTATTTCGGGTGATATTAATAGTTATAATAGTTTTACATCTTTTTATACAAGAATAGATAATGGTCTTAGTTTTGGTGGAACAATAGATATATCTGAATATACCCAATATTTATCATCGTGGTCGGAAAGCAATTCTACATTTACGAAAATAACCAGTAATGGAATTATTGAACTTGTAATAATGCCAAATTATCCTGGATATAATTTCCGGGCAAAAGGAATTACTTTCGATGCTTTCAAGAATAGTGGCGGTAGTAGCAGTATTAATATAAGGGTAAATGTTAAGTGGGGAGCTCTTACCTTTGGTGATTGTGGCTATACTATGAATCTTAGTCCGAAAGAATTGCCAACTGCTTCAGGTCAATTAAGTGAAAGTGATTACAAGTACACAAATAACTGTCAGGAAAATTCTTGGATTGATGATGGGTCTCAAGATATCCCATACGGTCATATCGCAGTTCTTCGACTTACTATCTCAGGGCTTAATGACGGAGATGAGATATATCTCGGTAATGTTACATTCTCACATAGTATTATTGGGGGTACATCCAGTTCACCATCTGAAGCTACGGATAAATACCAAACGACGTACAATGATAATAAGGTTGATGATGTATCCATTGTGCATAAAAAAGCGAAGTGGTATCAGGACAATATACGTTATGATAATGGTGATTATGTGTTTAATGATGACTTCGATGATAAGAACAAGATGGTTGCTCTTGAAAGTGGAGATTCTGTGCAAGCGGCACATGTGTATGTAGATACAATATACATGAAGAAAGGGACATCAATTGATTTGATGATTCCAGGAGTTTCGGATGCTAATGGTTCCGATTGCACTATCAAAAATTATTTCCGTTGGTTCAATTATAGGAATGACATGAACTTTTACTGTGGGGAAGATAATACAGTAGGAAAAGGGGAGAATATACGAAAAGACCTGCTTCTTCCAGCATATAATGTCAATAATGTTACTGCATGGCGTTTTGCTAATGGATATGTCAGTGGAATATTGAGTGAAAAAAGATCATTACACGATTATAATGACGATTCATATCTGTACTCATTAAGGAAAGTGTCGTTCTATTATCCAACGGATAATGAGTTTAATCAAACTCTTAAAGGATTAGATAATTTTAAATATCAAAACGAGAGTAGCGATGAAAATAATAACAGCTATTATGCTGTAGCATGTGACCTATCCAACTATACTGATTTCAGCAATGCTCCATACGTCGTGAATGCAGGAGGTAATGCTTTCGGATTGACAAATGATGCAAATTCAGAAGATGGCACACCACAAATTTATTGTGAGCCAACTTTAATGCAGCGGGTGTTATTCTATATTATCGGAATAGAAGATACAACAACTGTGGCAGGATTGCCAGAAGATTTTCAGTATTATGGTAATTTGTTTAATAATACAGATTATCAAGGTGGGACTAACGCAGAAGGCAAAAAATATTTTGAAGAGTATGAGATAACATTCCCAAGTAAGAGAATTTCCAACAATACGGATGAACTTGTGGCGTTGTCGAAGGATGCACGGGCCTATGCCATACCAGTAGATAGCAATCCGCTCGCAAGTAATTTAGACATTGCTTTTGTGGATGATGATAATGGTTTTACATTGAGTTCCACAACTTTATCTGGGGCAAATAGGGTGATACAGTTTTATAAAGGTTCTTCAAAGGCGCAATGGAGTGTGGACAATAACAGTACAGCAACGATACTCGTTACAAAGACAGTAT
>JAJPYV010000080.1 GCA_021204735.1 Prevotella sp. | reverse complement strand
ATATTTATATGGGGTGATGACAAGGAATATACTTGCAGGCTTACAAAGTATTATGGTCCGGCATATATGGTAGGGGATAGCATCGTTACACATAAACGCGCCATTGCCAAGAGCATTTCCATTGAGAACGAGACGGATCCCGATCGCATCAAGCAGTTTTACTACAATTACCGCAATATTTTGATTAATGTAAATGAGTACCAGCGTGGCTTCTTGTCGGTTGCAAAACGAATACTGGGATTTAATGCACTGTCTCTAAAGATACTTAGAGATAAAAAACAAACCTACCGCTGGAAAAAGGTGCTGACCATACATAAGGGAATATGGGGATTTATATTCGGCTCTTATGATAGAAAGAAATTTAAACATAGATTTGAGAAGGAATCTTAATGAGCATTCCAGAAAGAAATATGGTTTAAACCCTTTGAAAGGCATGTAGGCTCTGGGGCTTGGGAGGAGAGAAAATGGATAATGGGTATATGGGATCTACATGGAGCCGCTGGGATCTTCATATTCATACACCTGAAACAAATAAAAATGACTGGTTTGATGGACAATCGCCAGAAGAGAAATGGAATAATTATTATCAGACAATTGAGAAATATATGGGTGATGGATCTGACCCGACTCATGTAATTACAGTCATGGGCATTACAGATTATTCTTCTATAGATAATTATATGAAAGTACGTAACGACCATCGGCTGCCATCTTTTGTGAAGATGGTTTTACCTAATGTCGAAATGAGACTTAGTATTAGAAGCAGTGAGTCACCGATTAATATACACTTCCTGTTTGATCCAAGTTTTGCGGAGCAAGTAGAGGCTCGCTTTTTCGCAAAACTTACTTTTTATTCTGGTAAAGTTCCTTATTCTGCCATAAAAACGGAACTCATACGATTGGGTAGAAAAGGTAACCGTAGCTTGGATGAAATAGGTTCTTATAAAAGAGGAGTGGATCAGTTTTTAATAGATTTTAATAACCTTCAAGAAATATTTAAAAAAGATCCAGAATTAAGAGATCACACAATTATTGTTGCGCCGAATGGTTCAAACGATGGAGTTTCTGGTATGCGAGGCGGTCAGTCTGAGATGCTCAGGGAGAGTGTTTATAAGTTTGTAGACGCAATTTTCTCTGGCAATCCGAATGATAGAAATTATTTTCTTGGAAAATCTGCAGATACTCGGGATGATATTGCGAACAAATATGGCGCACTTATGCCGTGTATACATGGAAGCGACGCACATTGTCTTGAGAAAATATTTGAACCAGATGAACAAAGGTATTGCTGGATAAAGGCTGAACCAACCTTTGAAGGTTTAAAGCAGATTTTATATGAACCAGAAGAAAGGGTAATCATTCAAGCAGAAATGCCAGGACAAAAAGATCCTCATCATGTCATAAAGAGAGTTGTGTTTCATGATGCAGATTTTTCCACTGATCCAATTTATATTAATCCAAACCTAACATGTATTATTGGGAGTAAGTCTAGTGGTAAATCGTTATTCCTAAGACAGTTAGCCCATTCCGTTTCATCTGATTATACAAAGAAACAAGAGGAGAATGCAAACATATCTAGGAATTTTTTGCAAGAAGACGTGTCTGTCGAGTGGAATGATGGAGTAGATTCAGATCATAGAAATATTGTATACATACCACAAACATATTTGAATCGGATAGCCGATTCGGAAAAAAGCAATGAAATTAGTAAAATAGTAGAGAGGTTTCTTTGCCATAATATGGATATATCACAAGGGAGAGAAAAGCTTGAAAGAGTAATAGCCAGAATTGATAAGGAAATAAAAGCTGAAATTGACAACTACTTGTCAAAATGTAAAGAATTAAAAAAGACGGAGGAACAATTAAGAGAACAGGGTGAATCAAAGTCATTTACTGCTGTTATTGATGAATTGAATGAACAACGTAAAAAGTTGGCTCTTTCCGTGAACGTAACGCAAGAGGAAATGGAACGTTACATGAAACTGGATGGCATGATTATGGAAGATGAGGCACATTTGAGGCAATTGACAGATGAACGAAGACGGTTGAAATCAATTTCGAAATTGGTTGTTTTTCTTGCTAACTCATCATATCAAAACGAGGATGGTAGTTTCGGGAGAATGTTTGAAGAGGAATTCCATGAATCCTATTCTGAGTTGGAGTTTAGTTTATCCGAGATAACCAGGCAAATAAATGAGAGGTGGAAAGGTGATTTACAATCCGTTACAGATTCCATTTCCGAAAAGGCAGATTCCTTTGAGAAAGAATTAGATTTATTGAAGCAGGAGTATGAATCACTGAAAGGAAAAGTTGAGAAGGTAGAGCAATTGGGCAAGATTACTAATCAGATAAAGTGCGAAACCCAGAAAAGGGACATCGCAACAGAATTGGAACACAAAATAGAGTTCCTTAAAAATGAGATAGTGGAGTGTAAAAACAAGGTTATCACTCTACATGGGCAATTTAAAACCGCATATGATGAGTATTGCGGATTGGTCGGAGAAGCCGATTTCACCTCTTCTACAACATTAAAATTTAGTGCGATGACAAGTTGGAAAAGAAACGAGTATACAAGAATGATTAGCAATATTTTTGACCATAGGGGATTTAATACATTTCATACCGTGCATCAGATAGATTTAAATAATCTTT
>JAJPYV010000196.1 GCA_021204735.1 Prevotella sp. | reverse complement strand
TGTTATATCTCATCAGTGGGTTGTTGCGGCAGAAACGCGGCACAATCACATTTGACGGCAATGACACCAGCAAGCACTATGCCGAGATATTGCGTGAGACATTCCTTGTCCCGGAGGAATTTGAGGTGCTCTATATGAAACTTGACACATACGTCAAGATACATGAGCCGTTCTACCCCAATTTCAGTCATCAGACATTGGAAAGTTGTCTGCGCGATTTCGAACTGCCATACGATGTCAACATGAAAGAGCTTTCCATGGGACAGAAGAAAAAGGTATATATGAGTTTTGCCCTTGCCGCCAATACCAGATTACTGTTGATGGACGAGCCGACCAACGGCTTGGATATTCCCTCAAAAAGTCAGTTCCGCAAGGTGATTGCCAACAACATGAGTGAGGAGCGCATGATGATAATCTCCACCCATCAAGTACACGATGTTGAAAACCTGCTTGACCACATCCTGATTCTCGACAACACACAATTGTTAGTGAATACATCCGTGTCAGACATCTGCAAAAGGTTCAATTTCGAGTACAGAACGCTGGACCGTTCCACAGAGGATGTCCTCTATTCAGAACCGTCACCGATGGGCAATGCCGTGATAACACGTAAGAAAACGGGCGATGCCGATACCCAGCTCAACCTTGAACTGCTGTTCAATGCCGTTACAAGGAAGGAAATCACACTCTGATAAAAACTGATACTAAAGATATTTTTTTGAAAAACGACAAAAAAGAAACAAAAATGGAAAATTTCAATATAAGACGCTTCGGAAAGACCCTTCAACTGACATTGATAAAAAGCCGCAGGGAATATCTCAACATGAATATAGGTTTCTTTATAGCTTACGTGTTGTATTCATGCTTCATATTGTTGTTTGAAGATACTAATGATGTTTACATCATGGAGATAATAAAGTGGCAAATAGTGCACACCTACGCTGTATTTTATTCAATATATTTGTGTGTCGGCGGCTGTCTAATTTTCAACAATATGAAGACAAAGGAGAATAGAATATCATTCATCATGCTCCCTGCGTCAAACCTTGAAAAATACTTGGCTCGCTATATTTACGTCTCTGTGTTCTGGTTCTTAATCGGTATCGTGACATTCTGCATAGCCAATTTGGTGAGCATGCCACTGTCACTTGCCTTCAGAAACAGTATGCTGCCATGCCTCATCCCAGACATCCTGCGCTACCTGTTCGAATTCAATAAGGATTCCATTGTCCAAATGGGCCTGCCATTGATGTGGACGGCAGTAATCATGGGGATATTCTGGTATCATACGTTCACCGTTTTATGCGGCACAATATACAGGCGAAATCAGGTGGTTTTTACATGGCTCACAACATTCATTTTGATATTTATTTTTTTATGCATTTCCGTTGCCGCCGATATACATATCACCATAGACAATGGTTTGTACGATTGGGAGGATCAACGGCATTTCATCAATTTGTGGTCAACGATAATGATAATCGTGTTCAGTGTGTTAATAGTCCTGAACTACTATCTCTCTTACGTTATTTTCCGTCGTATGCAGGTTGTGAACAATAAATGGATTAACCTATGATTTTTACAGAAGGGAAAGCGATTTACCAGCAGATAGCCGACCGACTATGCGACGAGATACTCATGGGAAAGTATAACGACGATGAGAGGATACCAAGTGTGCGGGAATGTGCCGTGCTTTTGGAGGTGAACACAAACACCACCGTAAAGTCGTATGACCTGCTGGCGTCTATCGGAATAATCTACAACAAACGAGGATTGGGCTATTTCGTGACACCAGGGGCAAAAGAGCAGATTCTGAAAGAGCGAAGGATGGAATTTATAGAACAAAAACTTCCAGAACAGTTTCGCAACATGGAAATGCTCGGAATAGATATCACTGACATTGACAAGGCGTGGAACGAAAGACAAAAATGCGATAAAGTTAAAAATACGTAAACATAATGGACAAATTTCGTTGTGTGTAACAAAAATTACTATATTGCGTCTAAAAAGTAAAAGAATAGGAAATGATTCATTTAAAAGATATAAACAAGACATACGGAGGCGCACAACCGTTGCATGTGCTGAAAGGTATCAATTTAGACATCGACAAGGGCGAGTTCGTGTCAATCATGGGGGCATCCGGGTCGGGGAAGTCAACGTTGCTGAACATTCTTGGTATTCTCGACAACTATGATTCGGGCGAATACACACTTAACGGTACGCTGATAAAAAACCTCTCCGAAACACGTGCCGCAGAGTACCGTAACCGCATGATAGGTTTTGTGTTCCAGTCATTCAACTTGATATCATTCAAGACAGCTGTGGAAAACGTAGAACTGCCCCTATTCTATCAAGGTGTAAGGCGCAAGGCACGCCATCGCATGGCAATGGAATATCTCGACCGACTTGGCTTAACTGATTGGGCAGGACATTATCCCAACGAGATGTCGGGCGGTCAGAAACAGCGTGTGGCAATAGCCCGCGCACTCATAACCCATCCGCAGATTATCCTCGCTGACGAGCCTACCGGTGCGCTCGACTCCAAGACCAGTGTGGAGGTGATGAAACTGCTCAAACAATTCAACGAGGAAGACGGCATGACCATCGTTGTCGTTACACACGACAGCAATGTCGCCAATTCAACGAACAAGATTATAC
>JAJPYV010000069.1 GCA_021204735.1 Prevotella sp. | reverse complement strand
ACGTACACCATTGTATATAGAGCGGAAACTGCCAGTATATCCTACGCCCCTTAGCTTTTCCAAAGAGGCAACGGTGTAATTTTGATAATGTTTCTTCACGTTTTGTGGCATTTCTATAAAAGAGACCTGCTGCGGTAATCCCATTTCTTTGAAAATAGCAGATGCCACAGAGTTAAAAGACTTTGCCTCACCAGTTCCAACATTATAAATACCATGAATGTCCTTATGGTTCAGCAACCAGACAATAAGCTCCACGCAATCCGCTACATAAACAAAATCCCGCTTTTGTTCACCGTCATCTATCCCATCTACAGTGGATTTGAACAATTTCACTACGCCCGAGTTTCTTACCTGGTTGTAAAACTGATAAACGACACTTGACTGTGCGTCCTTATGATATTCATTGGGACCATAAACATTGAAAAAGCGCAGACCAACAACGGAACTTCCGCTACTGCCGAAGCCGCCATCATTAGCTATATATAAATCTGTTTCTTTCTTGCTCCAGCCATATGCATTCAATGGTCGGAGACTGTTTATATCCTTAACATCATCACTATCATCAAATGCTGTATCTCCTCCGTAAACAGAAGCTGATGAGGCATATATAAACTGTATCTCTTTTTGCCTGCACCAACGGTACAATTCAATAGACAACCTATAGTTGACTTCAACAAGCAAGTCAACATCACTTTCTGTGGTGGAACTTATCGCTCCTAAATGTATCACGGCATTTAACGGATATTCATTATCTTGCATGAAATCAAATATCTCACATGGTTTTACAAAACGGATGATATTCGTCCTTTTAGACACATTTTTCCATTTCTCACCATTACCAAAAGAGTCAACAAGAATAACGCTATAGCCCTCTCTGTCTAACTTCTCAATCAAATTAGACCCGATAAAGCCCAAGCCGCCAGTTACCAAAACATTCTTATCTCCCATTTCCCAAAATCTGAGTGGTTGACGTTTTGTAAGTGATTGGTATTGTAACTACCTTTCCTCCGTATGACAATACGAAATCACTGCCAACTATTTCATCAACAATATAATCGCCCCCTTTAACGAGGATGTCAGGTTTGATTGCCTTGATAATATCAATAGGTGTCAATTCGTTGAATTTTATTATATAATCCACCATATTTAGGGCAGACAACACTTTTGCTCTATACTGAAATGGATTTATAGGACGATCTTCTCCTTTTAGCGATTTTACCGATTCGTCTGAATTCAATCCGACAACTAAAGTTCCCCCTAATAGTTTTGCTTGATTCAACAAATCAATATGTCCTATATGTAAAACATCAAAACATCCATTTGTAAATATAACATTCCTGTTTCCACGCAGTTTGTTGAAATTCTCAACACTTACTGTCTTTTCCTCGGAGAAAACCTCTACCGGATTTATATAGGCATTTCCCAACCGTGTTACACTGATACTTGCAGCTATATTTGAGAACCTCAGCATTTCCTCAAAACTCAGTTTCATACATAGACTAATGCAAATAAATGCGGTAACAATATCTCCCGCCCCTGTCACGTCGTATATCTGCGTAGTTATCGCTGGTTGTGTATATACCTTGTTGTTGATGTCAATAGCTGCCATTCCCTGAGAGCCACATGTAACCACGACATATTGGGAGTTTAATTTTTGTTTCAATTCAGGAATACATGGCAGAATATCGCTCATGCTTGAAATATTATTGTTCTCCTTATTCATGAAACTGCAAAATTCCTTCAGATTGCCTTTTACTATTGTCGCACCATTATATTTATTGTAATTTGGTGATTTAATGTCAACAACTGTAGAAACTCCACATCTGTTTGACAATTCTATTACCTCCCTGCAAAAAGTATAAGAAAGAGCACCTTTTTCGTAATCGGAAAGTACTATACAATCAATGATAGAAGAGTTGTTTCTAATGAATGTGGCAATCATATTCATAATATCATCAGAAAATGGTGAATAATGCTCATTATCAACTCTCAACACCTGCTTGTTAGAATCAGCTATATATCTTTCTTTTAACGTCGTAATTATACTATCCTGACTAATCAAGGTAGTATTTACACCTAAATTATTTAGTTCATTCAAAATAATAGTTCCAATATCATCCTTTGCTATTTGCCCCGCCAAAAAAACGTTATATCCGGATTGACATAATTGAGACGCTACATTGGCTGCGCCCCCCAACTGGTGGCTTATCGTTTTGGACTTACGGAATATCAGGCATGACGCTTCAGGAGAAATTCTGTCAGTTGTACCGAATATATACCGGTCCAACATCACATCTCCAATTACGAGAACTATTTTGTTTGCGTCTATCAACATTTTAATAACAAATAAACTGTGAACCTATCCGTTTAGCAAAGAGATAATCAGAAAAAGAATCTCCTATCATCAGTGCCCTGCTGAAATCAATATCTGGATACTTTTTCTTCATCGCTACAGACAATCCTATATTAGGTTTATAATCCAAGGAAGACATATCATTAGAAACTGCCGAAAATATATCATCTATCCTACCACCATATTCACAGACTCGAGATATAATATATTCATGTAATGCTTCCAACTGCTCTAACGAAAGCATACCTTTGCCCACACATTTCTGGTTAGAAACTATAAATATATATTTGTATGAATTGGCTAATTGTTGTGAATAATAT
>JAJPYV010000270.1 GCA_021204735.1 Prevotella sp. | reverse complement strand
GGTATCTCACCGAAACGGTCTATCAAATTCATGCGGTATTTCTCAAGTTCGGCATCACTCTTGATGGTGTTCAGTTCCCTGTACAGCAACATCCTCTCACTACTATTCGGAACATATAAGTCAGGAAAATACATCTCAAGGTCGCTCTCTATGGCACAGTCCTCCACAAAGTCATCACCCGTGAAATTGTTCCGCTCCGCCATTTCCTCCTTGTACATATCACTGAACTCATCGTTTTTCAGTTCTATGACAGCCTGATTTAATATCTTCTGATATGTTTCATATCCCAAGTCCTCCATGAACCCGCTCTGCTCTGCTCCTAACAGATTGCCTGCTCCTCTGATGTCAAGGTCTTGCATGGAGAGATTGAAACCACAACCGAGTTCTGAGAATGTCTCTAATGCCTCCAACCTGCGCCGGGCATCTTGCGTCAATCCTGACAACGGCGGGGCAAGAAGATAACAGAATGCCTTGCGGTTGCTGCGCCCTACCCTACCTCTCATCTGGTGCAAATCCGACAGTCCGAAGCGGTGCGCATCGTTGATGATTATGGTGTTGGCATTAGTGATATCCAAGCCGTTCTCGATAATTGCGGTTGACAGCAGTACATCGTAGTCGTAATTGATGAATCCCATCAGTATCTTCTCCAAACTCTCCGGCGGCAACTGTCCATGTCCTATTGCAACTCGTGCATCGGGTACGTACTTGCGGATTAGCCCTGCCAACTCTGGCAGATTACTGATTCGGTTGTTTACAAAAAACACCTGTCCGTTGCGACTCATCTCAAAGTTGATAGCATCGACAATCACTTCCTTGTCAAAGGTGTGAATTTCGGTGTTTATAGGATACCTGTTGGGCGGCGGTGTCTGCATCACACTCATGTCCCTCGCTCCCATCAACGAGAATTGCAAGGTGCGGGGTATCGGGGTCGCCGACATTGTAAGGGTATCGACATTGGTCTTCATCTTGCGCAACTTCTCCTTTGTTGAAACTCCGAATTTCTGTTCCTCATCGATTATTAGCAGCCCTAAGTCCTTGAACTTCACTGCCTTGCCAATCAGTTTGTGTGTTCCCACAATTATGTCTATCTTTCCGCTCTCAAGGTCGGCAAGCACTTCCTTTGTCTTTTTGTCGCTTCTTGCCCTCGATAGGTATTCCACCCTCACAGGGAAATCTTTCAACCGCTTTGAGAATGTCTGGTAATGCTGATATGCCAACACGGTGGTAGGAACGAGAATTGCTACTTGTTTTGAATCGCACGCTGCCTTGAACGCTGCCCTGATTGCTACTTCTGTCTTGCCGAAACCTACGTCACCGCAAATCAGTCTGTCCATCGGCCGCTGACTCTCCATGTCTGCCTTTACCTCACTCGTGGCTTTTACCTGGTCGGGGGTATCCTCGTATATAAAACTTGCCTCCAACTCATGCTGCATGAACGTGTCGCCACTGAAAGCATAGCCTTGCTCATGCCTGCGGGCTGCATATAGTTTGATAAGGTCACGGGCGATATCCTTAATTTTCGACTTCGTGCGCTCCTTCAACCGCTCCCATGCTCCTGTGCCCAATGTACTGAGACGTGGGGGCGCATCACTGTCATGCCGCTTGTATTTGGATATTTTGTAGAGCGAATGAATACTGACATCTACCTTGTCGTTATGCTGGTAAATGAGCCGTATCACTTCCTGATAACTGTTTCCTGCGGGCACTCTTACCAACCCGGCGAACTTGCCGATTCCGAAATCTACATGCACGATATAGTCGCCTATCTCCATCTCCTGCAATTCTTTCATTGTCAATGCCATCTTGCCACTCCGGGCGGCATCAGAACGCAGACTGTATTTGTGGAACCTGTCGAATATCTGGTGATCAGTGAAAAAACAAGCTGGCATAGCATTGTCGGTAAACCCTGAATGTAATGTCTTGTCAACGGCAACAAACTCGATATTTGTGTGAAACTCCTCACTGGCGAATATTTCTTTCAACCGCTCATGCTGCTTACTGCTGTCTGCTAAGATATATATCTTGTAGCCTTTCTGCTCATAGTCCTCAAGGACTTTCACAAGCAGGTCAAAACTTTTGTGAAACAGTGGCTGGGGTGAGAAATCGAATGTCAACGTGGCTTGTGGAACTCCTGTGGGTTTTGTTCCTATCTCTATGCGGCGGAAATTCTGTGTGTCGGTAACAAACTGTGCTCCGTCCAGCAGCGTATTAGTAACTTTCATGTCGTTTAACACTTGCTGCTGCTCCATTTCAGTCAGTCCTTCTAACTTCTCTGTCATTGCCTGTGATGTGAACCCATCTTGGTAGGCTCTCTCAATGATGTCTCTTACGTATGTGATGTCCTTCATCACAAGCATCGTGTCTTTTGGCAAAAAATGGAAGAATGATACCTTCTCTCCCGTTGCAAACAGTTCGGGGACGATTTCCACACTCTTTTTCTTCTCCATAGACAACTGGCTCTGCACCTCAAACGTCCTTATGGAATCGACCTCATCCCCGAAAAAATCTATACGATAGGGATATTCACTGCTGAATGAGAAAACGTCCAAAATACTTCCTCTTATGGCAAACTGCCCTGGCTCGTAAACGTAGTCCACACTCTTGAAACCTAATCTCCACAAGGTCTTTTCCAAATCTGTGATGTCGTGCATCTCTCCCACTCTCAACAAAATAGTGTTCTCGTCCAA
>JAJPYV010000242.1 GCA_021204735.1 Prevotella sp. | reverse complement strand
ATTATATATAATGTATATTTATTTAGTCTCAGTCTCTACTACATCTTCCTTAATCTTACGTCCAAGAGTGATGTAAGCTATAGGAGCAGCAATAAAGATAGAAGACAATGTTCCGAATATTACACCAAGAATCATTGCGAATGCGAAACTGCGAATGCTGTCACCGCCAAGGAAGAAGATACACAGCAAAACCAACAATGTTGATACAGATGTATTGATTGTTCTTGCCAGAGTCTCGTTCAACGAGTTGTTGAAATTTGTCTGGTGGTCAGTCTTCTTGTGCAGACCTAAGTTCTCACGGATACGGTCGAATACTACCACTTTATCGTTGATAGAGTAACCAATAACGGTTAGGATAGCACCTATGAATGTTTGGTCAATCTCTAACGAGAATGGTACGAATCCCCATAGCAATGAGTAGAATCCAAGAACGAGAACCGTATCAAATGCCAAAGCAACAGTGGAACCTACGGAGAAGGCAATGTTGTGGAAACGTATAAGGATGTAAATGAAGATTGCTATGAGAGCGATGATGACGCTGACGATAGCACCGTAGGTGATGTCTTTAGCCACAGACGGTCCTACCTTAGTACTACTGATGATAGAGCCACCAGCACGGACGTCAGGATTTTTGAATGATTCAGCATTATCTTGCGTTACCATACCTGCGGCAGACAATGAACTGAACAGAATGTCCTCAACCTCGTTGTCCACGTTTGGATCGTTAGAGTCAATCTTATAGTTCGTGGAGATACGTATTGTCATGTGGTCAGTACCAAGAGCCAGTGCACTGACATTACTGTTCGGGAATGCCGACCTCAGAGCCTCATTTACATCTTCTGGTTCAACAGCTTTTTCAAACTTTATTACATAGTTACGACCACCTGTGAAGTCAATGCTCTTGCTAAGTCCACGAACTGTGAAACTGATGCAGAATATTATAATTGCGATAGCAGCGATGGTAAATGACTTGCGATACATTGACATGAAGCGGAAACTTGAACCCTGCATGAACTTGCGGGAAACATTAGTAGTGAATGTTAGATTCTGCCACTTATCTTTCTTCATTCTGTTCTCATAAACAAGTCGTGTAAGGTAAACTGCGGTAAAGAAAGAACAGCAAATACCGATGATAAGCGTGGTTGCAAATCCTCGGATAGGACCAGTACCGAACACGTAAAGGATTATACCTGTTATGATAGATGTGAGGTTAGAGTCGAAGATTGCGGAGAATGCATTGCTGTAACCAGCCTGAATTGCCTGTTTCAGTTGTTTTCCTTTTCGCAACTCCTCTTTTGTCCTTTCGTAGATAAGCACGTTAGCATCGACCGCCATACCCAAAGCAAGTACGATACCGGCAATACCTGGCATGGTCAGCGCAGCTTGGAACGATGTTAAAATACCCAATGTGAAGAACAGGTTTACTATAAGTGCACAGTTTGCCATCATTCCTGGGATGAAGTTGTACATCAAAATCATGTAAATCATCAGGAGGATGAAAGCGAAAATGAATGACATGACACCCTGACGGATAGACTGAGCACCAAGAGACGGACCGACTACATCTTCCTGAACGATGCGTGCAGGAGCAGGCATACGTCCTGATATAAGAGTGTTGGCGAGGTCTTTTGTATCCTCGATAGTGAAGTTACCACTAATTTCAGAACTACCGCCTGAAATCTCGCTGTTAACACGGGGAGCACTATAAACTGCACCATCAAGCACGATAGCTATTGCCCTACCTACATTAGTCTTTGTGAGCACAGCCCAGCGACGTGCACCATCAGAGTTCATAGTCATGTTAACGGTTGGACGACCAGTGAGGTTGTTGAACTCATCCTTTGCTGTTGTAACAACATCGCCCTCCAAAGGAGCACGTCCGTTTGATTGTGTAACCTTAATAGCATGGAGCTCGTAAACGTTCTTTACAGACAAGCCGTCAGCAGGTTTTGCACTCCACAGTAATTTTAAGTCAGAAGGCAATACTTGTTTTGCAGTCTCAGAATATATTATCTTGTTTATTTCAGCGGTATCACGCATATTTGCATAGCCGACAACGCTAAGAGAATTCTGTGAAGCAAGTTGCAACAAGGCAAGCAACGGATTACGTTTCTTTGCTTGTTCAATTTGGTCGTCACGTTCGCCTGCCTTTTCTGCGGCTGCCTTGTCATCCTTTTTGATTTGGAATTTTGGCTTTGCCTCATTTGCAGCAGCTACCTCATTCTCCACTTCAACGCTATCCTTTACGGTTATTGTAGTGTCAGCGTTTGTTCCCAAATTCGCAAATCTTTGGTCTAACTGACGCAAGAAAGGAGTAACCTCCTGACTGTTGTAAGTCTCCCAAAACTCAAGGTTAGCACTTCCTTGGAGCAACTTACGGATACGCTCTGGTTCACGAATACCTGGCATCTCTACCATTATTCGTCCTTCCTGGCCTTCTAATTTCTGAATGTTAGGCTGAACGACACCGAACTTATCGATACGGTTACGAACAACATTATAAGAGTTGTCGATAGCAGCCTGTACCTCTGAACGTAACGCTTTCTCAACCTCAGCGTCAGAGCTCTGCGTGCTTACTTCCCCTTTCAACTGTTGGGTGGCGAAAATCTCCGCAAGTCGATGGCCAGGTGCATTCTGATGATAGTACTTGATAAAGAGGGATATAAAATCACTCTGGCTCTTTTCTTCCT
>JAJPYV010000375.1 GCA_021204735.1 Prevotella sp. | reverse complement strand
ATATATTTCCCATACTGTGTATATTTATTGTATAATTTTACGGCTTTTGTACGACAATTGTCAGAATAAAAAATTTTGCCTTTATCGCATACGTAGCGGATGCTATCCAAGAGAGATTTTAAATTGCCCTTTTCTACGATATGCCCTGTGCTCTCATCCACAGATTCCACACTTCCACCAGTATTGAAGGTTACAACAGGAGTTCCACATGAAAGTGCCTCGATATTTGTAGTTGGGAAATTATCCTCCAAAGTAGGATTTATGAAAACATCTGCTGCCGAATACAATTCAACCAATCTTTGGATATTTGATGTTCTTTCCATACAGATACATTTATCTGTCTCAATTTTGGATTTGTCGCTTGCCTTTACGCCAACGAGAACAAGTCTCTCGTCATCATTCAACTCTTTACGGAGTTTCATAAGATATTCTATACCCTTACGCTTGTTTAAAGTCATCCCCATCGCCAAAATCATCTTTTTACCGCTTATATTTAGTTCTTCTTTAATTTTTGATTCCAATGGTTTAAATACAGAAATATCGACACCGTTGTTAATGACTTTGACGGGATAATTTTTCAAATACGACTGTTTCACCAAATTAGATAGCCATTCAGAAGGTGTTACAATAGTAAGATTTTTAACGCCATTAAATACAGTTTTTTTCTTTTCGTAGTTCTCGCTGCTCCTGTCAAAAAACCAAGTAAAAGGATAGTCATGATTACAAGGGCAGTCATGGCATAATGTTTTCCAACGGTCACAATTCGCATAGTCAAAATATGCGCACCAACCAGTGAAAGACCAACAGTCATGCAAAGTCCAAACAACAGGAATGTTATGCTTTTTAATGTAGTCAAAAAGCATTTCCACATTAACGTAATGATTGTGAATATTGTGCAGATGTATAATATCCGGTTTTATTCTATCAATATAGTTGAGTAGCCGTTTTGTTGAATTTATATTGTAGAATCCATGCCTTGCAAAAATACGGGTTTTGAGAATATTCCATTTAAGTTCAGGAATGCACTCCAATTTGAATGTATTATCATCATTTGTTTTGACATATTCAAAACCAAAAGCCACGTATGCTTCCATTCCATTGTTTTCAATGGTATTTTTCAAATCGTATGCAATACGCCCTGTACTACCTCCATTCTTATAGGTAGTATTGATTTGCAATATCCTCATACTGACTTTAATTAGATTTAAATTTATGGATTAATAAGGAACGGATAGATTTTACAAATTCTCTAACAATACATTTTCTAATGCTTTCATGCATGTATCCATATTGTTTGTTCGTAAAATGTAATCTCTAAGTTGCGGTTGGAATGTCTTACCACCAAGCATTTCTTTTATACCTAATCCAATTTCATCAATATTATATGGATTAACCAATGTCACCATATTATTGAAGTATTCCTTAGGTGCGCCTAAATTTGTTAAAACAACATCACAACCAAATATCGCTGCTTCAAGAGCAACCATTCCTACACCTTCAACGAGACTTGGCAATGCCAAAACTCTTGCCCTGCGATAATAATCATAAAGTTCTGTGTCAGATAATCTTCCGACATATTTTATGTTTTCATGACCATTAAGGAGATTATCAAGCCATTTCTGTCCATTCACCTCCGTAATTGTACCAGCTAAAACAAGAGGAATATTATATTTAACTGCTGCTTCAACCAATCTACCGACATTCTTTCCCCAACTGGTAAGTCGACCTGCAAAAAAACAGAAAGGCTCTTTAGCAGACATATCAATATCTTTTGCATCTTCTATATTTGTTCGGAAACTCAATGGTAATATAAAAACCTTTTCAGCAGGAATATTCATTCCCTTGATCAAAAAGTTACTTTCGAATTTAGAACGGACAAGATAAAAGGCAAAGTCATTCCGTGCTTTATAAAAATCGTGATATGTATTATATATCCTAAATCTGTGAGAACCAAAATATCTGCAAGTCAGTTTAAAACGAGTGAAACTTTTCCAGAAATCGATAATAGGAGCACTCACTAATTTTACATGTTCATATTGTTTGAATATATCTACATAATCTCTCAGCAATTTGCCTCTCTGCATGAATATGATATAATCAAACGAATTCCAATCATAAAAATCCCAATTGTTTATGAGATAAACTTCATGCCCAAGTTTTTCGAGACCATCTTTCCACATTCTTCCTTGTACAGGTACTCCTGCACTATAGATAGTCATTGCATGGGGAATTATAAAACCGATTTTCATATTATTTTGTAAAAATCTTACGGATGATAAAAAACACTATGCAATATATAATTATTTCGGTCCAACCGGAACGTGCTAACCTTGTGAAAGTAGATAATATTCCAATAGCATTACCATAATATGAGAAATAAGGCATCAAACCACTTAAAATAGGTAATGGGAGATATAATAAACCATCTTTATAATTAACAGTAGATGCTAAGAAATAATATAAAATAAACATTGTTATAAAACAAATCACATAATAAAAATATCCCCATAAAGACAGACCAATGCCAGTATCACCTGCAACACGCCATCCTAAGTGTATTTCGCCAAGACTATCCGAAGAAAGCATGTCTCCTGGAGATGTTAAATATTCCTTTTTTACATTTGATGGTAATAAGAATGATGGAACCAATCGTGTTATATATTTATCAAAATAATCATTCATCATCATACTTTGTC
>JAJPYV010000118.1 GCA_021204735.1 Prevotella sp. | reverse complement strand
GTTCAGGTTCGTTCTGAATTTGTTGCAAATCACACTACTTCGACACTTTCTCTATCGTCAACCGATGTGTCTCAACCAGTTGGAAAATCATCATGTCGCTCTTGTTTCAAAACTATTACTTGTTAGTTTGCAATGTTTTTAATAACTTGCACATGCTTTTGACGGGATCACCCAAATAACAAGATCCCATATTGGCATTTATAACTTGAAACACTAAAATTCAATGACTTACGGTATGAGAAAGTTTTTAGTATTATTCGGACTCCTGTTTGCGTTGACAGTGAACGCACAGCAAATGCCTTCAATAGCCGGTGTTACATTTGGTTGGTCGTATTCATCGTGCAAAAGAGTTTTGGACAATAGATTTAATAATGGTGAATCGAGTTATCAATCATACTCGGATGAACTATCTTACTATAATGTTTCATTTGGAGGTTACCGTTTCAATTATGTAAACTTTGATTTTCAGTCCGACGGCTCTAGAACATACCTGTATTATATATCTTTTGTTTGCAGTTTTGAAGTGTCTGATTCAAAATCCGCGACAAGTTTCCGTGATAGTTTATACGAGACTTATAAACAGAAATATGAATTCCGATGGTCTGGTGAGGATGATGGATACAAATATTATGTCTTGGGACATGATCCACACGACCCTGATAATGGTTTTATAATTATAAGCACAATGAAATCGACCAATGGAAAAGGTGAAATGAAATTATTTACAAGCGTTTCTTACACTACATCCTTTATTGATCCAGTAGATGAGATTTGAGTATAACAGTTGAAAAGCCGGATTTCATATAGCTTTGAACCCCGGCTTTTCTACTTAAATTTTGGAATGGTCATGTCTCCACTCTATTCCTTTATGATGGATGTAAAATAATTTTTTAATTGATGTCGTTCCAAATGGTCTTAGTATAAAGTTGTCGACTTACTAATTAGTTTTATATTCCCGCACCATATTTCAACAAGTATTTTCCCCCTTTCATATGTGTGGACTTCATCATTACCATATAGGATCCCAAATGAATGAATAGTCCAAGAATGAGGATCAAGATCATCGTCTTTATCAAATCGATACCATTCGAAATCAGTTTCTCCTTCAACCGTGTGTGTAAAAGTAAAGGAGTATGTTGATGAATACCTATCATGAAGTAAACGGCCGTTATTATATATTTTGTACGATAACCTAACATCGTGATCATCTATTGGATCCAGTCCATAATATTCTAATGTAATACCCAGGTTATAAATTCTGTCGGCATATAGTTTAGTATCTGAGTCTCCATCTGCATCAAATTTGATATCGGTTGGTATAAGAAAAGCATATTTATTTGCTACATTATTGAATCTGTCATGAGTCTCATTAGTTCTCGTCCTAACTTCCGGGTCATTATATACTGCTAGAGATCTACAATAAAAATATAATGCCTTACTTAGCACTTTAGCATACTCTAAATTGTTCTGTGGTTTAACTTTAGATAAAGAATCAGCATATTCGGCCGCATCTGAGGCGTATTGGTGAATGCTGGTTTCTAAATATTGCCTTAATTCATTATATTGTGCGAAATGACTATTGATCGGGGCATACTTATCTTCCATATCTTTAATTTTGGAAAGATCATTTAGGAAATCCTCTACATCAGATTTGTCTAAGTTGTCTTTATATAATCCGATATGAAATGATAAATCATCGCAGAGCGTATTGTATTTTTCCAAATGTTTGTGGGCTTGAATGTTCCCTTGAAAGGAGAGAGCAGATGCACCTGCCAACAGAACAAACATGATCACAATTATAACAGGAGAAAGTCTATGATTCATTCGACTCCACGAAGAAGTATCGCTATATTTTTTTGATAAGATAAACCGGATAATCGGTAATCCTGCGACAGTCGCCAATATCATGAACGCGACTAATATTTTATCATATAACTCGGCGGTATGAATAAAGCAACAGCATAAAATTGTACCGATAATTTGAGCACTTAAAATAAACCAAAACCCCACTTTACTATTTCTGAGCAGCATCAGACTTCCACTAAAAATCACGACTTCGGTTAAAGCCAATATTGTGAATGGGTTGTGCCAACAATTATGCGCCAGAATAGTAAACAGTATAGAAAGTCCGAGACTAGTGAAAGTCATTATCCACACAAGTATGGCTGCCATTTTATTTTCAGAATATGACATTCCAGTAATTCTTGGCTTCTTTGAAACACGCTCCACATGTTTCGCCGTCTTATTCTCTCCATTATTATTTTTGTGTGGTTCCGTCCATGGGAGTGGGATATTTTGTCCTTCCAATATGGATTTTGCATGGTCAAACAGTTCTTGTGCTGTTGGCCGAGCCCATGCATCTTTCCTCATGCACGAGGTGATCAAATGTTTAAGTTCATTTGAAACATCAGCGTTGATAGTGGGTAATTCTGCGCCGTGCAACTGCATCCCTCCTCCCTGACCAAAGAACGGAAGATCCCCTGTTACTATTTCATATAGAGTGACTCCCAGCGCCCATATGTCGGTCGCCTTGACGGCTTCCGGCATTCCGGAAAACATTTCCGGTGCCATATAAGGCAGTGATCCGCCTCCTATCTCTGTGCTGTTGCTGATCTGTCGTGTGGAATTCCGTCGCAGGGTGCTGCGCATCCTTTGACTGATACCGAAATCCGTAATGACATAAGTTCCGTCAGAAGTCCTTAAAATAT
>JAJPYV010000388.1 GCA_021204735.1 Prevotella sp. | reverse complement strand
GGCATGTGAATTGTGCAGCGAACGAATGCTGCTGAGAGGAATTCCGAAAGGAATCACCCGCCAACCTTTACTATTTCAAGGTGGTCCATCATACCGTAACTCTTTAAAAATAGGTTATGAAAAAGAGTAATTCAAATTCAAGCTCCAAAGCGGGCAATCAAGACTGCAAATTCGTAGCAGTTAAAGTCGAAATCCTTGTACGACTTGTGGAAGCAATCAACATGTTGGCTGAGAAAGTAAATGACATGCAAGCCCATGAAGGAGGCAGAGCGTGGGTTTACACCAACAAATCACTCAAAGAAACATTAGGAGTGGAAGACAAGCTGCTAAGGAAGTATCGTGAAGACGGTTTGTTGGCTTTCTCAAAAGAGGGAGACAAGTATTGGTACAAGAGCCAAGATGTCGAGCAGTTCCTTTCCCATAATTATGTTCCTGCCTATGCTATAGCAAGATAGCGCACGACAGGCGGAGATTCCCCAAATTTACATATACAAAGTCCTTACGCAACTCTCATTGGGTGGTACAGCCATTGCCATGCCCAATGCCGAGATTCGGCAGCGATTGGAATGATGAGTGGAGGATATACCCATTAGGGAGCGGAATCACTATAAGCAGCAATAATAAGTGTATTTTATACACTTATTTGACAGCCAAGCGATTACGCTCTACGTATCCCCCCACTCACATGACAATCAGCAGTAAGCACAGTAGAAGCACACGGTTGGAGGAACGTATCGACTTGTAAAAATAAAATTTTGGGAGAATGCTTACTAAACTTGAAATTTCATTCCATAACGATATAATTAATAATAAAAAGCATAGTAAGATGAGACTCTACAGAGAACTTTCAGAAGTAACCAAAGCCAAAATCAGCCAAGCGATGAAAGGCAGAAGCAAAACTCCCACCCACAAGGAAAAAATCGGGAAAGGCATGAAGGAGTATTGGAAAAACATCCCCAATAAGCCTGACGACAATCCATATCCAATGAGTTAAGGATTGATTTAACTGAGTTTAACATTAGTCGGTTCACTAACCACAAAGATTACGATTCCATGAAAAATATTAAATATATATTTAACATCGACAAGTTGAAGGTTTGCTACTCGCAACCCCGTGAGGTTTTTGATGAGATGCTCAATTACCGTACAGACCAATGTATCAAGTATAAGGATTTTAAACTATTTGTCACAGACGATGGCATAGGTACATCCAAAAATCCAAAAGGACAATGTACCATCCACGCCAATGTGATACTTCCGGACAGGACCGAATTGGGCGAATTCACTTTCACAAGGACAGAAGAAGAAGAAGGGTATTGTTTCTTCCTCTTCGCGAACTCTGTACTCTACAAAGAATCGGAGAAAGACGGCAATGGGACGAAAATGAACTACATGGTGTATCTACCCGACATAGCCAATAGCCTTGGCCTCACGTTCCACAACATATCGGAGGTTGAAATAGCTTGCGATGTAAACTTCAACGCCATTAGGAAAATACGAGCTCTCATCCGCAATACAGAGCAGGTAGAAATGATAATAAACCGTAAAAAAGTCAATGATGGGAAAGATATTATAGAGAAATACCACGAAGAATTCTCAAGAAGTAGGAAGAGGCTTGACCATACCCCATCCATTTACATCAAACAAGGGAAGACGAATGGCCCAACATTAAGGATATACAACAAATCCGAAGAAATTGAAAATAGCAGCCATAAGGACTACATCGACGATTGGAATGGCTTTGATTGTATATTCCACCGCCTCGAAGTTGTCGTGAAGAATGATACGTTTAAGGGATGGATCAGTTTCGTCAGAAAGATGCATGAAGAGCATCCCGAAGAGTATCCGCAAGAGTGGGGTATGAAAGAGAATTCATTTCTTATGCTGATGAATCCCGAATACAGAAAGAACTTGTGGAAATACATCGCGGAGAAGCTGTTATATTTCAGACTTGCTTGCAAAAGGAACAGGAGAATAACTCTCCTTGACATTGTCACAGGAACGTTCAAAAAGCTCTGACAAGTATATAATAAGCCACCTTGCGGATGCAGGTAACAAGACTTTAATTCTCATATATACAAGAGGATTGAAGTCTTATTACTTGCGATGATTAATTCACCATACGTAGACACCAAGACACATACTAAGTCATACGTAGAAAGCGGCGGTCGCTCGGACATTGGAGCGTATTTACACCGTCCAAACGTGTGAACGGACTCGTTACATGAAACGGTGATTACGGTGCGGATGACTCCTCAACGCATGCACACGCCGTTTGTCAGGGACATGGGAAGGGTGAGGTTGCGTGCTGTAACGTTACATCTCCTACGAACGATACGCATGGCGACACTACCACTCCACCTGACAGCGTTTCTGCGTCTGAGGGAACTGAACGGCAACACTTGCATCCACGCTCCCACGCCATCCACTATGGTTTCAGATACGTGCATTGGCACGACCGCAAGCACCAAAATCGTCTCAAGGGCGTATATGGCTCGGTATCGGCATGACCGTTTCCTTCACCACCCTACTGTGTTGCGGCGACAGGCGGGACGTGTAAGCGTCAGTGAATGGCAGCCCCTTCCGATTGACGGACTACACCGCGATTCCTTTTGACAGCGATTTCAAAACGAGAATCGGAGACAGATACAGCCGCCTTGCCCACCTTTTAACCCTACATGTATCAAGAGCGAAAAATATCACGTTCTTAAGATACTTTAGCTATAGAAATATTGCAC
>JAJPYV010000385.1 GCA_021204735.1 Prevotella sp. | reverse complement strand
ATCTCGTCCGCTACTTTCAATGCTAACGAATGGTCTGGCTTATCTTCTCCTGACACAGGTTTATCTTCTCCTGACGTAGAGGAAATCTGTCCCTCAATTAGTTCTATCAGTTTATTATCCAACTTAACCGATTCTTCTTGCATTTTTGTCTGAGCTAATTGCAGCGTATCTTGTGCCTTTCTTACTTCATCAATCGAAGAAGATCCTTTCCTTATCCGCTTTGTAAAATACCAATAGATTATCAATATAGAAACAATAATAACTATCGCAATGATACACACCCATAAACTTCGTTTCTCCAAAATGGACTGATTAGACTCCACCTTATCATTAGTGTCTCTTATCTGACCATTGATATTTGATACATCCGACTTTTGGGTCGTCTGTAAATTTTTAGTTATCGTCTTTAAACTATCAATAGTCTGACATAAATACTCTTTTTCACGAATCAAGTCTTGTATATCTTTACTGTTTTGGGTAGAAGTCGCTGACAGTTGTCGCAAACTTTCTTCCATTTTAACCTGACTTGATTCTATTGCTTTCAAACTCTTTTCGATGTTTGAATCCTCCTTCGTTTGTGCCATTACAGACACCATGAAAGAAGATAAAATCAATACGCTAAATAACAAAATTTTTTTCATATAATTACTAGATTTTTATTTTGATTTTACCAAACCTATTATGAATCCTATGATTGCACCTATTACTAAACCAGAGCCACTTAATATTAACCAACCTATCACGGCTCCAATTACCGCACCTATAAGACCAGCAACAACTGATGAATTATTAGAATCATCCTTAGTTACTGGCTGACCAACATTTGTATCAAATACGCCTAACTGTTCACATATATTTTTTAAAGTGGCACGATTTTTATTATAGTGGTTTAACTTGAAATCTGATTCCATATCAAACCTATCCATAATTTCAGTTGCTTTCCATGCCTCTTTCAATTTTTTATTAAAATTGATAAAATCATTTGGTGATATTGGCATTCCATTAGAATTCATTGCAGCATTCACCTCTTCTATAGTATTATGCAGAGCATTTCCAACCACTTGAGTCGATAATTTCAAATAATATGAATTATTCACTCCAAGTTTTCTCCTCATGGATTGGAGATGCGGTCTCGTATTATTCAACAAAGTCACAGCATAACAAATCTTTGAAGGCAATTTACTGAACTTACGCAATTCTTCTATAATAGCATTACTTTCTTGAATAACTTCTGATGGAGGCAAATTGGCTATGATTTTCTTCAAAATATTTACATTCTCCTGACAACGATCTTTCGCTATTTTACCAACTACAACAGATAATGCGTATGACTGCAATTTCATTGCTTCATGGGGTGCATCAGAATCGTTTGTGTCATTAAAATAATCTATACCACATTGCAGAATTTCTATACCAACTTTATCTGCAATCATTTCATATTGCAAATTCGTAATAGGTATTAACGTCTGGAGTTGCTTAAGCATACGCTTAGTATCATTCATCAGCTTTGTTCCAGCAACAAGGCGTGCGTTTGAACCTTTACCCCGTGAGGTTTTAGCAGTATCAACCGCTGATTGCAAAGAATCAATTAATGGCTTTACGGCCTTATTACCAACATATTGTTTCCAATCACTATTTGAGATATATGGTAAAACTTTCTGTTCGCCCAAAGCAGAACAAAGTTCATCAAGGAAATCGTATTCCAATTTATCTGTCACAACTGGATGAGCCTCTCCAAGTACAATTTTTGCAAAAATATCTGAATAGTGAGGATAAAGTTTTTCCGCATATAATATTGTTGATTTATAATCATCGTTTATCAGTGCGCATACTATCCTGTTTTGCAAAGATGTAACATCTTCTTTCTTTTCCCATATAGATATTGCCTTCTCCATATTACCTGCAATTAGATTATTCATGGCAATATCATCAATTGGGGTTGCCTTAACAAACCAAAATTGGGCATATTTAAATTGGTCATTTGGCAATGTCAAGTTATTTTTAGCTTGATCAACAGATTCTGTTGTACGATTGACTGTTGGCAATATTGTTGGTAAATCCAAAGGAAATGATACTGCTTTGCCAACTTTCAGAAAAGCTTTAATTCTGCCAAGATTTGCCACTCGTTCCTTTGTAGGCGAGTTAGAATATATGCCTAAAATACGGTAAGGATTTGCTTGTATGATATCGATCATGTCGGCTAACTCTGTTTTGCTGCCAGCTGGCTCCTTTGCTGACAATGTTCCTCAGATAGTAGATATCTATACACAAAAAACGTGAAGCCTATTCTGTTGCCAGTTCCACAATGCGAGAGCCTTACATTGTCAAAACCAAAGCGTCAGTAAACGCCTTATATGTATAGTTTCCCAACCGCCAAAATCACTTTAAATGACACTGGCTTGCCAAGACTCTTTGCAAATTTACAATTTTTTTTATTATTATGTTGGTTTATTAGAATTTTTGTAAATTTTTACAACTTTGAAACTTATGTAAAAATTTCTTTCGTGAAAACATATTAAACATTAGGCTATAATATATCCATAAAATGGAAATTGAAATTTTATTTATATTTATATAATTCCATGAAAAATAAGTTGATTCATGGATTAGAGCAATGTGTATTTAATACTTTATTACATATTAAAAATTTTATTCAATAAACCCACCCACAAAAGACCTCCTGATATTATGAAACCTATAAAAAAACTTTCATTGTTAAAAACGCATATCAATCCTATTATAAGA
>JAJPYV010000310.1 GCA_021204735.1 Prevotella sp. | reverse complement strand
ATTTAAATGAAAATCCTCCATATAATCACATCCTTACGCATGGGAGGGGCAGAAAAACTTCTTGTAGATTTGCTGCCAAGGTTGAAAGATGCAGGAGAACAAGTAGATTTGTTGTTATTTGATGGTACACAAACACCATTTTATAATCAATTGAGGGACAAAGGAATTAAAATATATTCATTGGGGAGAGGAAAATTTTCCATGTACAATCCCATGCATTTGTTCAAATTGAAAAAATACATGAAACAATATGGCGTGGTGCATACTCATAATACGCCATGCCAATTATTGGCAGCTATGGCAGGGTGCAATAAACCGAGGCTGATTACTACCGAGCACAGCACCAATAACCGTCGTAGGTCATGGAGTTGTTGGCGGGACATTGACAGTTGGATGTATAGAAAGTATTCCAAAATAATATGTGTCAGCAAGGCAGCGGCAGACAATCTGTTGGAATATATATCAGATAAAAATATACAGGAAAAGGTTTGTGTTATTCAAAACGGTATTGATATAGCAAAATACAGGGAAGCAGTTCCTGATAAAAAGTTGCAGGAGCAATATAAGGGCAAACACATTGTCGTTATGGTGGCTGCATTCCGTAAGGGAAAGGACCAAAAGACCGTAATACGTGCTATGAAACAGCTTACAGATGATTATGTTCTATTTTTGGCAGGAGATGGTGAATGTAGGAAAGAATGTGAGGAAGAGACAGCGTTATTGGGATTAACAGATAGAGTGTGTTTTTTAGGCAACTGCACTGATGTACCATCCCTGCTTGCTACTGCTGAAGTTGTAGTGTTGTCATCACATCATGAGGGTCTTTCTTTATCAATGATAGAGGGTATGGCATCTGGAAAAGTCTGTATAGTCAGCGATGTTATAGGGTTGCGTGAGATAGTGGGAGGAGCAGGATTATTATTTCCATATAAGGACGATGCAGAATTGGCAAGTTTGATACAACGAGTATGCAACGACAAGAAATTCTATAATAGTGTGGCTATGAAATGCTATGAGCGCGCTATGCAATACGACATCCGCACTACTGTGGAAGGATACAGAAACATATATAATATAAATATAACTGATTAAATTATGCTGTGGTTGTCCTATATAATACCGATGTATAATAGCGAGGCGTATGTATCCATTTGTCTTGACAGTATTCTGAAACAAGGTTTAGAGGAAGATGAATACGAAGTGATAGTGGTAAACGACGGCTCAACTGATAGGGGGGGGGAGATTGTAAATAGATATTGTAAGAAACATGCTAATTTCCGCTTGATAAACAAAGAGAATGGAGGAGTGTCGTCAGCACGCAATGTAGGAATAGAAGAAGCCAAAGGAGAATACATCTATTTTATAGACAGTGATGACAGACTTTTACCGAAAGGCATGCAAATAATAAGAGATTGTTATCTAAATAAATATCCCAAAACAGACCTGATAACCATATTCTCACACACTGTTGACAAACATTATGAACATGAAAAATGGGAGCATATCCGTCCACATAAAATGCTTTTTCATGGTACATTTTTGGAATACGGCAATAAAAAAGGCTTTGGATGGAGCGTGTATTCTAAGATTATTTCCCGCCGACTGATAATAGAAAATAAGCTACGCTTCGCACCATACTTAATAGGAGAAGACACAATGTTTGCAATGCGGTTGTTTACAATTACAAATGCAGTGATAACAGCCACCAATCTTGATATATATCGTTATTGTGTAAGAAGTGGCAGTATTTTGACAAGAACAGACAGAAAGCACCTCGAACAGGTTTTTAGCGGATATATAGAAATAGTAAAAGAAGTAAGACATATAGCAAAATAATATCCTTATAAAAAAGATATATTTGAAAAAGAGATAGAAAGTTTTCAACGCCAGGCATTTACCCGTTTATTATCAGGAGCATTTCCATATAAACAAATAAAGGACATGCTTTATAGAGCAAAAAAGGAAGAATTTTATCCGATAGCAAAAGCTAAAACGAAATTGCAGAAATTCATTAACATAATTATAGACTATCCAGCAGTCATTTATATGATGTCCGTATTATTCAGATATATATTCATACCATATATTAAACCATGGGTAAGTCGGAATTGAGAAAAATCATCCGAACATCTACTGTTCCTGTGTCGTTAGACGTATTTTGTCGCGGTCTGCTGCGGGAATTATCAGCAGATTATGAGGTAATCGCCCTTTCCTCACCAGGAAAAGAAATGGATCAGATAGCAAAGCGCGAGGGAGTGAGGACAATAGCCGTTCCGATGGAACGCCGTATCAGCATATACAAAGACCTATTGTCATTATTCAGACTTATCCAAGTATTTTTAAAAGAAAAGCCGCAAATGGTACATTCCATGACACCAAAGGCAGGACTGCTGTCGATGACTGCGGCATGGATAGCGAAAGTGCCTGTAAGAGTACATACATTTACAGGTCTTGTATTCCCCACAGCCAAAGGATGGCGGCAGAAACTGCTGATGTTGACCGATAGAATAACATGTGCATGTGCCACATACGTGACAGCAGAAGGAAAAGGCGTGAAAAACGACTTGAAAAATTACGGTATTACACGGAAGAAAATCACCATATTAGGCAATGGCAGTGTTCGTGGAATCGACTTGAAATATTACGCATGTACACCAAATGTGATAGCAGAAGCATTCTCTATCAAAAAAAGACTCAATATACATGAAGGAGAGTTCTCCTTCATTTTTGTAGGGCGTTTGGTAGGAGACA
>JAJPYV010000075.1 GCA_021204735.1 Prevotella sp. | reverse complement strand
AGTCTAACCTCACCATCAGACTTTACAAAAGTACATACAATTCTTGAAAAAACCAGCAATAATACAATTTTCTTTAGTATCTTTGCAATGTAATGTGTAGTTGACATTAAAAGGGGAAGCAACAAATGGATATAGAAGAAAAAATAAATCCTGCTATTTCAAATATTTCGAACACAGATGTGGAAGAAGAGGACGTATATGGAAATAATTCTAATTCAATTACTAAGCCATTTAATCCTAATGAAATAGATGTAGAAATATCTACAATAAATTTAGGCTCTTTAATTGATCAATTAGAGGATGATGAAATAGACTTGAATCCAGATTTTCAACGAGCATCTGATGTATGGGATAAAGTAAAAAAAAGCAGATTAATTGAATCTATTTTATTGGGATTGCCATTACCCTCATTTTATTTTAGTGAGGATCCTAATACACATAAATTATCAATTATTGATGGTTTGCAACGTATATGTGCTATAAAGGATTTTGTTTTGAATAAAGAAAACCCATTAAAATTAAAAGGGCTTCAATTTTTGCATGAATTTGATGGAAAAACATATTCACAGTTGGCACGTCCAGAGGTTAGACGAATTAAATCACTAAAAATAATAATGAATACTTTACGAAAAGGGACACCTAATGATGTGAAGTATATTATTTTCCAGCGCATTAATACCGCAGGGGAACCATTGACTCCTCAAGAAATGAGACATGCCTTAAATCAAGGGATACCGGCACTCTTTATTAACCAATTGGCGGAAATGGGTTCGTTTAAGAAAGCAACTAACAATTCTGTAAAAACAATGCGTATGTTAGACCGTGAATTTGTTAATAGATTTGTTGCATTTTTTATTGGTTATGACAATTATGCAGGTGAATTGGATGGGTTCTTAAACGTTAAAATGGGAGAACTTAACAAGATGAAACCCTGTCAAATAGAAAACATACGCACTGCTTTTGATAAGTCAATGACTTGTTGCTATGAAATTTTTCAAGATGATACATTTAGAAAAAGAAAAAATTTACAAGATAAAAAGAAACCAATTTCCAAAGCTGTATATGATACATTAAGTGTGAATGTTGCGTGGCTGACAGATGAGGAAAGAAAAATCCTCGTTGATGATGCTCAAACATTTAGAAATAAAATGATGGACTTATTCAATGATGACAAGTTTAATTATGCAATTTCAACTGCAACAGGACAAAAGAGCAATGTAGAGATACGTTTTACTTAAGTCAAAAACCTTATTAAAGAAATAATAAATGATTACAAATCTAACAATAAGCAATTTTAAATTGCATGACTATACTGATTTAGATATTAAAGGACTGACTATTCTAACTGGTATGAACGGTATGGGAAAGTCAACAGTTATACAATCCCTACTATTGTTACGCCAGTCTTTTATGATGAATGATTTGGAGGCGGGATTGAATTTAAAGGGCGATTTGTGTGATGCTGGGACTTCTGGAGAGCTCGCTTGTCAGGCATCTAATGAGCATACATTAGAAATAGACATGAAATTTAATGGGCAAGATGATTTAAGATACGTTTTTAATTATCCACATGATATTTTAGACACATTATTGCCAGGAGTTCCAGGTAATATTATTGATAAGAGCAGACTATCAAAATATTCCTTGTTCAACGAAAATTTCCAGTATTTAAGTGCTTTCCGTTTCGGTCCTCAAAAAATCTATAATCGTGACACCTCGTTGGTTGTTACCAAAAAACAGATATCAAAAATAATGGGGCAATGCGAATATGCAGTTCATTTTCTTGAACAATACAAGAATAAGGAAATTCCAATTAAAGAATTGGCATTCGAGGAAAATAGAAAAGAAAACGAAGATTATAGGCTAAAAGAACAAGTAGAGGGCTGGTTACGTTTGATATCTCCGAATATTAAAATTTTCATAGAATACGTTGGTGAGGATCTCAAACTGAAATATAAATTTAACCGTGAGGAGAATACCATAACAGAAGAGATAAGTGCACTGAATACGGGATTTGGTATAACATACGTTTTACCGATATTGGTAGCTATATTAAGTGCTCAAAAAGATTCTATCATCATCATTGAAAATCCTGAGGCTCATATTCACCCAAAAGGACAGGCTGAATTGATGAAATTAATTTCTATGGCTGTCGCAAATGGTATTCAGGTTATCATAGAGACTCATAGTGATCATATTATTAACGGAAGTCTTGTTGCTGTCAATAAAGGTTTGATTATTCCTGAAATGCTATCCATCTACTTTTTTGATAGAGATGAACATACACATACCGCTATTTCTCATCATTTGGATATTTCACAAAGCGGTCATATAAGGCGTCCGCCACAGGGATTCTTTGACCAAATAGATATTGATTTAAAAACTATAATGGGCTTCTGATATGGTAAGGAGTGAGGTATTTCTGTTGCTTCCTGGGAATGAAAAAATTGAGGGACAACTATATTATTATATTGAAAAAACAGGTATACTTAGGGATGCGGAATTAAATGATATTCTTAAGAAAATCGATGAAACAACAATGATTTTCAAAACAGAGAATACCTTAGGATATTACGATATAGAAAACATTAAAGCCTTTCAGACATCAATAAGAAGAGATGACAACTATCCAAATAATATGAAACTTTTTCGCCTTATCTTGAAGAATTGGGGAGAAAATTGGCGGGATGAAAAGAAACAAAAAGGAAATGAGGAGTATATGTATTATTATAAGCCAATACATGATGATACAT
>JAJPYV010000415.1 GCA_021204735.1 Prevotella sp. | reverse complement strand
GCCGTAAAGAACATGATAGCCAACCTCACGGGAATGATATGCGACGGAGCAAAACCCAGTTGCGCGCTGAAACTCACTACTGGTGTCAGTACTGCCGTAATGAGTGCTATGCTCGCCATACAAAATAAGCACGTTACATCTCAAGAAGGGATTATCGAAGATGATGTAGACAAGAGCATCCGTAACCTTACAGACATAGGAAAGAACGGGATGGACGAGACAGACCGTTTCGTTTTAGACATAATGACAAATAAAAATTCAAAATAATAATGAAAACATTAAAAACCGTATTAACAGTACTGCTTTTTACTTTCGTCACACTTACTGCCACGGCGCAGATTCAAGACCCCGTGCATTTCAGTGTTAACATGAAGCAAGTATCCCCAACGGAAATCGATGTAGTGTTTTCCGCTACCATCGACAAAGGTTGGCACGTTTATTCAACAGGATTGCCTGATGACGGTCCCATATCAGCTACCCTTACTACGGAGAAATCCGAAGGTGCTGAGGCAGTTGGAAAACTCACCCCGAAAGGAAAAGAGATAAAAGAATACGACAAACTGTTCGACATGACTCTCCGGTACTTTGAGAACAATGTTTCGTTTGTGCAAAAATACAAGATTACGGGCAAGACCTATCACGTAAAGGGCTACCTCGAATATGGAGCATGCAACGATGAAAACTGCATGCCACCGACACAAGTAGACTTTGACTATAGTGGAAACGGACCAGTAGATGCACCTGAAACTAAGGTTACCGAAGATGTAGCAAAAGAAGATACCGCCACTGTTGCAGCGGTGTCTACCGACAGCATACAAAAAGATACAGAGCAGACTGCCGTTGGAGATGATCTTTGGAAACCCGTGATAAAAGAGTTGCAGGCTTTTGACGGAAGTGATGACAGTAGTAACCGTTCATGGATATACATCTTCCTAATGGGATTAGTAGGAGGATTTATCGCATTGTTCACCCCTTGCGTATGGCCTATAATACCAATGACAGTGAGCTTCTTCCTTAAGCGAGCGAAAGACGACAAGAAAAAAGGCATAAAAGACGCCATTACATACGGTATCTCCATAGTTGTGATTTACGTTGCATTAGGACTTATCATCACGGCAATCTTCGGAGCAAGTTCGCTCAATGCCCTCGCCACAAATGCCGTATTCAACATATTCTTCTTCCTGCTACTTGTAGTGTTCGCCCTTTCATTCTTCGGTTGGTTTGAACTCACTCTGCCGTCATCGTGGACAAACAAGGTAGACAGCAAGGCATCGTCAACAGGAGGACTACTGAGCATATTTCTCATGGCGTTCACACTCGCCCTTGTGTCATTCTCATGTACAGGTCCTATCATCGGTTTTCTTCTCGTGGAAGTCAGTACATCAGGCAGTATAGCAGGTCCTGCTATCGGCATGCTCGGTTTCGCGATTGCACTTGCGTTACCGTTCACCCTCTTTGCCATGTTCCCTACGTGGCTCAAACAAGCACCAAAATCAGGCAGTTGGATGAACACGATAAAGATTGTGCTCGGTTTCATCGAGTTGGCATTCGCATTGAAATTCCTCTCCGTGGCTGACCTTGCATACGGTTGGAGGATACTCGACCGTGAGGTATTCCTATCGCTGTGGATAGTAATCTTCGGACTGATGGGATTATATCTTATCGGGAAATTGAAATTCAGGAGCGATGCCGGCAGTGAAGAGGCGATGCCTGTACCATGTATAATGCTCGGTTTGATATCATTAGCTTTTACAATATACCTTATCCCAGGACTGTGGGGTGCACCATGCAAAGCAGTGAGTGCTTTCGCTCCCCCTATCAGTACACAAGACATCAACCTATACCACAACGAGGTTGAGCCAAAGTTCCGTGATTATGAGGCAGGCATGGCAGCAGCGCAGGCACAAGGAAAACCAGTAGTTATAGACTTCACAGGTTTTGGTTGTGTAAACTGCCGTAAAATGGAAGCCGCTGTTTGGACAGACCCGAAGGTTGCAGACAAACTGAACGATGACGTGATATTGATTTCACTCTATGTTGACGACAAGACCCCTCTCAATAATCCTATAGAGGTGACAGAGAATGGCAAGACACGCACCCTGCGCACGATAGGCGACAAATGGAGTTACCTGCAACGCAGCAAGTTCGGAGCCAACGCACAGCCGTTTTATGTGATAATCGACAACGACGGCAACCCATTAGGAGGCTCATACAGTTACGATGAGAACATCAGTCATTATCTCGACTTTCTGAACACGGGCTTAAAGAATTATCGGAAATAACATCTATACTATTACAAATAAGTCAATTGGAAATAAGGATTTATATAGTCTTTATTTCCTTTTTTTCTTATCATATATTTTGATATATATCAATAAAAAATACCTTTTTGAAAGAAATAGTGTAAAAAATAAAGCATATTGTCAAAACAAGTCATAACTTTGCAACGTGTTTTTCATAGTATTAGTTTTAAGGTTAACTAAAGATTCGGGACTCAGCGGAGTCCTTTTTTTATGATCCCTTTTTAGGTAGATTTTAGCTTTTATAGAAGTGTTTTTCATTAGATTTTTTCGTTTCTATGGGAGTGTTTTCCTGTTTTCATCAATGCGGAACTTAAAATTTCAAAATTAAGTAAAAGCATTCCAGATATGTCCGATCAAATTTCAAGGCTGATTGCTGATACTTGTATTGCTGATTCATATTAGGTGGCAAAAAAATAAGAAAAATTTCCACCTTTCTACTAAAGTCTATAAA
>JAJPYV010000215.1 GCA_021204735.1 Prevotella sp. | reverse complement strand
AGGAACATGTAAGAAGTATTCTCCATCATCAAAGTAAAGTCAGTGAGGGCAGGAGAATAAACAGAACCGCCGGCGCAAGGACCGAAGATACCACTAATCTGCGGGATTACGCCAGAAGCGAGGATATTTCTCTCGAAAATCTCGGCATAGCCACCGAGTGCACAGATACCCTCCTGGATACGAGCACCACCAGAGTCGTTGATACCGATGATAGGTGTACCCATTTTCATGGCCATATCCATGACCTTGCAAATCTTCTGAGACATCGTTTCAGAAAGAGAACCGCCATTAACGGTAAAATCCTGTGCGAAGATATATACTAACCGCCCGTCGATGGTACCACTACCGGTAACGACTCCGTCACCGAGATACTGTTTCTTTTCCATACCGAAGTTGGTGCAACGGTGCAGTTTGAACATGTCAAATTCCTCAAAACTACCTTCATCAAGCAACATCTCAATGCGTTCACGTGCAGTATATTTGCCACGGTCGTGCTGTTTACCGATCGCCTTTTCGCCACCGCCCATACGAGCCTGCTCACGTTTGGCGATAAGTTCCTTGATTTTTTCTACTTGTTTGCTCATAATAAATATTTGATTTTACATTACCTAAAACTGTAATGCGAGAGATTTAAAAAATTATTTCTCACAGAGTTCTGTGAGAACACCACAGGTTGATTTCGGGTGCAAGAAAGCGATATTGAGTTGCTCAGCACCTTTTCTTGGAGCCTTGTCAATTAATCTTACCTCTTTACCAACACATTCAGCGAGAGCGTTGGAAACGCCATCCTCGATGCAGAAAGCAACATGATGAACGCCATGATTGCCCTTGTCGAGCCACTTTTGGATAGTGCTGTCCGGAGATGTCGGTTCGAGTAATTCCAGTTTAACTTCACCGCACTTCAAGAATGCAGTTTTTACTTTTTGGTCAGCCACTTCTTCAACGGCGTAACATTTCAATCCTAATACGTTTTCGAAATAGGGTAGAGCCTCTTCAATGCTCGGAACAGCTATACCCAAATGCTCAATATGAGAAATTTTCATAACTAATAATTTTTGTTACTTAGGGCTGCAAAGATACATATAATTATCAAATACGACAAATCAGCAAGTTAAAAGTTAAAAGTTAAAAGTTAAAAATGCATTTTTACGTGTAAGAATACGTGCAAATTATCGTATCAGTTCAATGACAGTTTTAATGCCCTTGATTTTCTCGTTGGCGGTGCGTTTTATGACATCCTGCCAGCAGTTGCGGGAGACGGCGACGTAAGAGCAGCGTTCCTTGACATCAATACGTCCTATTTCGTCGGCAGTAAGACCACCCTTTTTACAAAGGAAACCGAGGATGTCACCTTTGGAGAGTTTGTCTTTTTTGCCCTTACCGATATATAGAGTTACCATGCGTGGCTGTGGCGGGTTTGCAAAGGATGTGCTATATATTACGTAATCCTTAGGCTTATCCTTAACATATTCAGGAACACTCTCATCGGGTGAGAGCAAGAAGAAAGCACGCCCTGAGGATGTCCAACGAGCTGTTCTGCCTACACGGTGGATGTATTCATCCTCGCCTATTGGCAGATGATAATGAATGATATTGTCAACTTCAGGGATGTCAAGACCACGGGAAGCCAAGTCAGTACCAACAAGAACGTTAGCAGAGCCATTGCGGAATTTATACAACGCATCCTCACGTTCCTTCTGGTCCTTCCCGCCGTGGAAACCACTAACAGAGAAACCTTTATCTGTGAGGAAATCAGTTACACGGTCAACGCTGTCACGGAAATTCAGGAATACGATAGTACTCGTGTCGCCAAAGTCGCATAACAGTTGTGCAAGAGATTCCAACTTGTCCTTCTCAGGACTTGACACCTTAAAAATATTTACCCTGTCAGGGATTTGGGAATCAGAGAGGAAATCGAGGCGCACTGTTCTGCCCATGTTCACGAAGGATGGAATTTCGTTAGCATCTGTTGCAGAGAGCAAAATCCTGCGCTGAACGTTGGGCAGTTTGCTTAGCACATCGCTCATCTCATTGCGGAAACCCATTTTGAGACACTTGTCAAACTCGTCTATCACAAGATATTTAATGTCATAGACTTCAAAGTTATCTTTGTCGATATGGTCGTTTATGCGTCCAGGCGTGGCGAAAACGATATGAGGCCTAATTTTTCGCAACTCCTTATGTTCGTCCATTGTAGCTCTGCCGCCGTACAAGCACATTGACCTTAGCGAGGTGCCCATGTTGCGGAACACATCGTAAGTTTGTAATGCCAACTCACGCCCCGGAACAAGAACAACAGCTTGAATTTCATCAAGAGAAGGATTTAGAAGGTTGACCAACGGCAACAAGTAAGCCAACGTCTTGCCACTGCCAGTAGCAGACAGAATAACCACATCCTTATCAGAAGTTGATAAGGTCTCGATAGTTTGAGACTGCATCTCATTGAGAGAGTCGATATGTAATTTTTGTAACAAATTTTCAATTTCCATAATTTTACTTTTGATTGCAAAGGTAGTGAAATAATTTGAATTGGAATGGTGCATTTGATATTAACTCTATGACTAATAACGTTGCAAAATAAAAATATAATAAATATGATGAGAATCTCTCATGTTATAATACTCTTAACTTGATAATTATTAAATATCTAATAAAAAGTTTGTTAATATAAATGTATTTAGCAATAATAGTTAACAGAAATGATATAGAGAATATAATTTTATAATAATTTTGCCCTCATGAAGAAAACGACGATA
>JAJPYV010000374.1 GCA_021204735.1 Prevotella sp. | reverse complement strand
CGCAGAAAAGAGCATCAAAAACTTTGAAATCCAATGATGAGAACCGCCATGCGCTTTATAAATGGTTAATACTCTTCGTGTTGACTGCACCGGCTGTTAAGGGACCGCCATGTACAATTTTTCCCAAAGATGGACTATCACAGGTCGGTCATATATTTCCCTCTGCTTTAGGGATAGTAACTCGATAAATCCTTATCTAAAAGCAGGCTTTACGCTAATCCTAAAATCAGATGCCCATTCTTCATATCCATAAGGAGAAGCTAAAGATAGACATCCTTTATAAGGTACTAAAATCGCTGGCTCATTTTTTATGCACTCTATAGTTTCTCCATTCTTGGATATATTTAAAGATTCTCTTATCAACCCTTTTTCTTCAAGCCAGTAACTATAAGTCATAATTGCCATATTTCCGTTTATCTGTAAATGGGGCAATATATCATCTATAGGAATATTATTAATTCTGTTGACTAAATCAATATATTCAGCGGTTTTTTTATTATTGGCGTACGATAATCCATAATCAACATGAAACAACTCCCTTATATTATCAATATCTGAGATGAATATTTTTCTATTTTTCTGTGTCATCGGTAAGTAGAATGATGATATTGTTAACAACCACGCATCTATAATTCCCGCCGATGAAAATGGCACATTAAAATAATCAATGATTGGTTTAAGTCCAGGAATATCAGATGAATCATATCGTCCGGATAGGAACATTTCCTCATTGTATACGAGCCCTGTATCATTATTGAGTTTTTCAGTTGGGACCCAGCGCTGACCTGCACGTTTTAGGCAAACATACAGAATACATTTATAATCAGCTTTATACTTTTCTTCTGGATCGCAATATGAAGTAAAACAGTTGAGTTCATATCCATCTTTAATACTTATATTTGATAGAAAATTTTCAATGACACTAAGGTTTGCAAAGTCTTCACCCCCATTATCATCATGTTTTAGTTTCCTCACAGATTCAGTATGGTAGACAACTTCTTCAAAATCTCGGATTCGTTTTCCAATATATATTGTTACATCATCTAGAGCCAACCCATTTTCAGCCATAAGATGTATATCAACATTGTCTACTATGCGACCAAGCAAGTCATTCTTAGCTTTCAATTGCTTTATCTCTTCACGCTTCTGTTTCGATATAGTATCATGTCTATTTGCCGTTGTGTTAAACCAATTTAATGCTTCATTGATATTTTGTGACACACCTGTTCCATAGTAATAACACTTTCCAACAAAAAAATGAGCGACTGCTAAACCGTTATCTCCAGCAATTTTATACCATTTGAAAGCCTCAGTGTAATTTTGATCAACGCCTTTCCCATAAAAGTAACAATGACCTAAATAAAGTTGGGCATATTGATGACCCTGTCCCGCAGCTAAATGATACCACTTCATTGCTTCCTCATAATTCCGAGGAATTCCTTTGCCATTATAGTAACAATTTCCTAACGTAAATTGTGCTTCAGATGAATCTTGTTTTGCCGCATTTAAATACCACCTCACCGCTTCTTCATATTTTCTTGATGTACCGATCCCATAAAAATACGATGTGGCAATTTTATTTTGTGCATCGATGTCTCCAAGTTCAGCGGCAAATTTATACCATTTAAAAGCTTCGTCGTAATTCATATCAACCCCGTTCCCTTCATAAAAATTATCTCCTATTTTTTTGTATTGTTCACACTTATTTCCATGATCAGCCGCTCGCTCATACCATATTTCTGCTTTATCATAATTTTGTGGGACACCATTCCCATTATAATAACAGTTCCCCAATTCAATTTGTGCAGATTGAAGTCCCTGTTCAGCTGCAAGAGAGAACCATTTTACCGCTTCCTCATAGTTTCGATGTATACCCGCATAAGAGACTCCACGAAAATATAGAAGCCCCAATTGATATTGTGCCAACGCATGATCGTTACAGGCTGCCTTTTTAAAAAAT
Source organism: Prevotella sp. (assembly GCA_021204735.1). Lineage (GTDB taxonomy): Bacteria > Bacteroidota > Bacteroidia > Bacteroidales > Bacteroidaceae > Prevotella. Next base: position 802 of record JAJPYV010000374.1, on the reverse strand, counting down.
TCTAGAGCTTTAACGTAATTTTCTGAATGACCGATGGCTTTATCAAGGTAAGTTTTCCCTTTCCTATACTGGTCCTCAGCGATTCCTTCTTTGAATAAAAAAAACATCACCTAAATTTTTAATTAATTAGAGATAAAATTATCCAATTCGTTTAATTAATATATTGCTATTGAGTGTTTTAAAGCTTTATCCCACATGGTCTGCAAATTTAATCTCGCCAAATACAACGTTATCCCATTTAGGATCTTCATTTACCTGAATGTCAGGAAGCAGGAAATCCTCTTTCTCCGGATACTTCGCAAAAATCTGTTCATCAGATATTGACAGCCTGGCGCGAATTTTTTTGAAAAATTTTACTTCGGAATACTTGATGATGTTATCAGACTCTATAATCTTGAATGACAGATCCACAATACCCATCTCCTCCTCTTGTGTGAGATTCGTTTCCGATAGATAACTTAGATATCTCTTTAAAAACAGGATTCCATCTTTATTTATGGAAGAAACATATTCGTTTAAAATGGCTTCAATGTCCATACCATTAAAGAAATCGGTCTGAGAAGCCATAGACTTTATCCTCTCGACTTCAATTTGCGCAATCTCGCCATCGCAGGACATGCAACAGAACATTGTCTTCAAGTATAATTCTTTCCTATCCATAGTTCATATTCTATTTGAAACCTATTCGTTTCGGTTTAACTTCATGTATTTCACCGGCCATCTTCTGCCTTATCACCTCAAACTTCTGCAATATATCTTTAGACAAAGACGGCAACGTATTTTGAATGGATGCCTTCAGAAG
>JAJPYV010000305.1 GCA_021204735.1 Prevotella sp. | reverse complement strand
GACAACGGCATAAATTTCATTGATGTTTCCCCTTATTATGGTTACTACAAGGCTGAGACCGTTTTGGGTAAGGCTTTGAAGGAAATACCCAGAGACAAATATTTCCTATCCACAAAAGTGGGACGCTACGGCGAGAATGGCGTGAACACGTGGGACTACTCCGCACAGAGGGTTACTGCCAGTGTCTACGAAAGTATGAAACGGTTGAACATCGACTATATCGACATTATCAATGTGCACGACGTGGAATTTTCCGACCTTAATCAGGTTGTCAACGAAACTCTTCCTGCATTGGTGAAACTGCGTGAGAAAGGTGATGTGGGACATGTGGGAATAACTGACTTACAACCAGAAAACCTCAAATGGGTAATTGAACATGTTCCTGCCGGCACTGTGGAGTCGGTACTCAGTTTCTGCCATTACTGTCTTAACGATGAGATGCTGCTTGATTATCTTGACTTCTTCGAAGCTAATAACGTGGGTATTGTCAATGCCTCTCCGTTCTCAATGGGATTGCTGTCACAACGTGGCGCACCGGCATGGCACCCTGCTCCTGAGTCTCTCAAAGAGGCTTGCAAGCGTGCCACCGAACATTGTACGGCAAAGAACTACCCGATAGAAAAACTTGCCATTCAATATTCAACAAGTAATCCCCGTATTGCCACTACCCTATTCGGTTCGGCAAATCCTGCCAACGTCCAGAAAAGCATCGACTATGTTAATGAGCCTATTGACAACCAACTTGTCAAGGAGGTTCAGGAAATCATAGGTGACCAGATGCGCGTACGCTGGAAAAACACATAAAAAACGGCAAGGCAACGCTTATAACTTAATATGAAAGAAATGGATTATACAATAATCGATGCTCACTCCCACCTGTGGCTGCGTCAAGAAACTACATGGAATGGGATGCCAATCCGCACGTTGGAAAACGGCAGGTCGTTCTTCCTTACTGAGGAAGTGCAGATGATTCCTCCATTCATGATTGACGGCAAGAACAGTGCAGAGGTGTTCCTCTCCAACATGAACTATGCCCAAGTCGGGGCTGCCGTAGTGGTGCAGGAGTATATCGACGGACTTCAAAACGATTATTTGGAGGTGGTCAAGAGCAAATATCCTGACAGGTTTTTCGTGTTCGGTATGTGCGATTATTTCAATCCTGGTATCGTGGAACAGGCTCGACAACTCATAAATCGAGGTTTTAAGGGAATAGCAATCCCTGGTCATCGCCTTTTCCTTAATGACCGTAGGGTGATGCTCAACACGCCTGAAATGATGGAGATGTTCCACCTTATGGAAAACAACAATATGATTCTTTCCATCTGTCTTGCGGAAAACAATTTGCAGTTGGGCGAGATAAAGGAAGTGATAGAGGAATGTCCTGATCTGAAAATCGCTATCGGTCATTTCGGTATGGTTACTGCTCCTGGTTGGGAATACCAGATAAAACTTGCCCTTAACCCTAATGTAATGATTGAATCGGGTGGTATTACATGGCTGTTTAACAGTGAGTTCTACCCATTCAACGGTGCGGTGAAAGCAATACGTGAAGCTATTGATATGGTGGGTGCGGAAAAACTGATGTGGGGGTCGGATTATCCTCGCACCATAACTGCCATTACCTACAAAATGTCGTACGATTTCGTCTGCAAGACTACCGAACTTACAGATAACGAGAAACGTCTATTCTTAGGTGATAACGCCAAATCATTTTACGGTTTCGGCAATCTTCCCCATCTCCCCTACATCAAGAATATGTCGGAATAAAACAACCTACAAGTAACTCTTATTTTTAAATTCCCCAAGCAAGGAGACTCGCAAGAGTGAATTTTTAATTTTTAATTTTTAACTTTTAACTTTATATATGAAAGCCGTTATGATAGAAGCCCCATTCAAGATGGGGGTTACAGAAATTGAGAAGCCCATAATAAAGGCTGACGAAGTATTAGTGAAATTAAAGTATGTCGGCTTTTGTGGCTCTGACCTGAACACATATCGTGGCCGCAACACGATGGCTCAAATGCCTGTGATACCAGGTCATGAGGTTGGTGCAGTAATTGAGGAAATCGGCAGCGATGTCCCGGAGGGATTTACAAAGGGCATGGTAGTAACGCTGAATCCTTATACTAATTGCGGGCACTGCACATCCTGCCGCAACAACCGCTTTAACGCTTGCCAGCATAATGAGACTTTGGGCGTTCAGCGTCAAGGTGTTATGTGTGAGTATGCTGCAATGCCATGGACGAAGATTATCCCTGCCGGCAATATTCCTGTTCGCAGCTGTGCTATCATCGAACCGATGAGCGTTGGTTTCCATGCTGTCTCACGTGCTCAGGTTGTTGACGATACTTTCGTGATGATTCTCGGTTGCGGTATGGTTGGTCTTGGTGCCGTAATCCGTGCCGCAGAGCGTGGTGCTACCGTAATCGCTGCTGATATCGACGATGAGAAACTTGCTATTGCAAAGGAGGTCGGTGCCAAATATGTCATCAACACATTGAATGACGACGTGCATAAGCGTGTTCAGGAAATAACTGGTGGCAATGGTGCTGATGTAGTGATCGAGGCTGTTGGCAGTCCTGGCACTTATATCATGGCTGTCGACGAGGTTTGTTTCACTGGTACTGTTGTTTGCATTGGCTATGCACAAAGTAATGTGTCGTTCCAAACAAAGTTGTTCGTACAGAAAGAGCTCGACATCCGTGGCTCTCGAAACGCTACTCCTTCTGACTTCCGTGCTGTTATCAACTGTATCAACACTGGCAA
>JAJPYV010000194.1 GCA_021204735.1 Prevotella sp. | reverse complement strand
CCATATTCAATCGCGTGTTCGGGACAATGGTGGTAGCATGCGAAACACGACAGGCATGAACCATTGCAGTGCCAGATAGGGAAACCCTCATCGTTAAGTGTCATATTATCGACAGGACAAGCTGCAACACATTTGCCACACTTTATGCATTTGCTTTCCGTTACGTGGAACGGTTTGTCAGTTATGAGATATTTCACAAAAATATGACCGATGAACCTGCTGTTGGTACGTTTCCACCTGCCCTCAACAAGTTCCTCTATTCCCCTTCTTTTTTCTATAATGAATTTAGAGAACCGCTCAAGGTCGGCAGCAGCCTTCTCTTTCTTCTGCATCTCCTTTTCCGGCGTGTCAACATCCATAAATGGCAACCCTACGTATGATTCTGGCATTATCAACGAGAATGCACTGTCAAGACAAATGCCCCTTACCGCCAAATCCTTCCTCAAAATACTGATTGTCTCACCTATGTTGTCCCCAGCCGTACACACAGCATAGCAATAATGACTTTCCGCACCCTCAATATTCAGCCGCCTGATAAAATTCCGCAACAGCAACGGTGGCCGCCAACCGTGAACAGGAAAGCAAAATCCAATCCGTTCCCCCTCTTTTAGAGTATAAGAGACCTCCTCTTTCACCACTTTCGCAACATTCACCAATGGTTCCCCAAGTTTCTGTTGCAACACGTTGACCGCCCACCTCGTATTACCAGTACAAGAGAAATAGAATATCATATTGCCTGCATTGATTTCTTATTTTTTATTTCTTATTTTCGCATCGCCCTCGCTAATATTCCCGCTCTCCGAAGATTGAGGTGCCAATCCGTACCATATTGCTCTTACATTTCACGGCGATGCGATAGTCTTCGCTCATCCCCCACGACCTTTCACAGAATGCCTCATCGTCAGCAAAATATTTCGCTTTAACCTCGTCAAAAAAATCTGCTGCAACATTGAATTCCCGCCTTATCTGTTCCTCATCGTCCACATTAGATGCCATCATCATCAGGCCGCATATCCGTACGTTTTTCATCTCACGCCACTCACCTTCATCGAGAACGGCTCTGCACTCGTCAAGCGTAAATCCATACTTAGTCGCTTCTTCGGCGATGTGCAATTCCAACAGCACTTTTATCACCCTGTCATTCTTTGCCGCATGCTTGTTGATTTCCTTCAATAATTTTAACGAGTCCACGGCATCGATGGTGTCGATATATGGAGCGATATATTTCACCTTGTTGGTCTGCAAATGTCCTATGAAATGCCATTCAATATCCTTCGGCAACGCCACTTGCTTCTTCGCTATTTCCTGCTCATGACTCTCCCCAAAAACTCTCTGCCCTGCTGCGTATGCAATCTCCAACTCCTCTATCGGGTGGTATTTGCTCACTGCAACAAGTCTCACACCCTCTGGCAGGGTGCTCCGTATCTTTTTAAGGTTCTTTGCGATGTCAACACTCATCACTTTTCCTCTGCTCCTTCCTCAAACTCCTGTTTCTCGTCTTTCTTAACACTACTGCTGTGCTCAAACACGTCCATAATCTGTGTCTCGGCAACGCTTACTATCACATAGTCTATCATCGTTCCGCTCATCACTTCCTCAATACTCTTGACAGCACCTGGCAATGAGTTGGAATGTACAAGATAATTGACATTTGAACGCTTTTCCTTCTCTGTCTTTTCATCTATCGTAATGAATTGCAGCTTTACTTTATAATAACGGTCTGCCGATGGCGCATCACTGAAGAATATCTCTCCGTATGTGGCTTTCTTGATGTCCGTAACCTCAAACTCTCCACTGATATACGCCGACATCTCCTCCGTAACACTCGCTTCTGCCTCCGTAAAACTGAACGCATCAACAGTATAAAGTTCTGTCACTTTTTTCTGCAACCCATCTTCCATGGTCTTCTCATAGCGTATCTTGCACTCAAACCATGTCGTTGTCCTACTTCTCATCTTATATTATGTATAAAATTATTTTAAATAATGTATTAAAATCTCTGTTATTCAGTCCAACTTATTTGACCATTGCAAAGATAAAGAAAAATCCCGAAAGTTTTCCAACTTCCAGGACTTATCTATAATTTATCACTCAAGCAACCTCCCAAGAACTTTCCAAGCAAGGAGCCAAGCAAATTCTCAAGCAAGAATGAATTTTTAATTTTTAATTTTTAATTTCTTGGAACGGTTTACCGTTCCAAGAGTATGTTCATCATCGTGCACGCTGAGTATGCTACAGACGTACCAGGTCCGAATATCGCAGCAACTCCGGCCTTATACAGAAAATCATAATCCTGTGGTGGTATCACTCCGCCGGCGATTACCATGATATCCTCACGACCGAGTTTCCTCAGTTCGGCGATAAGTTGTGGAATAAGCGTCTTGTGCCCTGCTGCAAGTGAACTTGCGCCTACGATGTGCACGTCGTTCTCCACTGCCTCGCGCGCTGCTTCCTCTGGTGTCTGGAACAGAGGTCCCATGTCCACGTCAAATCCGCAGTCGGCATATCCCGTTGCCACTACCTTCGCTCCTCTGTCATGTCCGTCTTGTCCCATCTTTGCGATGAAGATACGTGGACGACGACCGGCTATCTTCGCAAACTCTTCCGTCAACTCACAAGCCTTCTTGAACTCTGAGTCATTCTTGCTCTCTGATGAATACACGCCTGATATAGTTCTGATTACTGCCTTGTAACGCCCTGCTATCACTTCACATGCGTCACTTATCTCTCCTAACGTAGCCCTTACTTTGGCACACTCTACTGCCT
>JAJPYV010000412.1 GCA_021204735.1 Prevotella sp. | reverse complement strand
AAAGGAAGAATCTATTTATGTCTTGCCCACATGGGAGGGCAAGAGCAACGATACATCCAGGAAGCATTTGATACCAACTGGGTGGTGCCATTGGGACCCAATGTTGACGCATTCGAGAAGCAATTGGAGGCGTTCTTGGGAAATGGTAGATATGTCGCAGCGGTATCATCAGGAACAGCCGCCATACATTTGGCACTCGTATTGTTAGGTATAGGAAAAGGAGATGAGGTAATCTGTTCGAGTATGACCTTTGCCGCAACAGCTAACCCAATAGTATACCAAGGAGCAGAACCGATCTTCATAGATAGCGAACCAAAGACATGGAACATGTCGCCTGAACTATTGGAACAAGCTATAAATGAACGTCAGCGAATCACTGGGCGAGTACCCAAGGCAATAGTATTGGCTCATCTCTATGGTATGCCAGCTATGATGGACGAAATCATGGAGATAGCAAACAGTTACAGCATACCAATAGTGGAAGATGCGGCAGAGGCGATGGGGTCGGAGTATGACGGAAAGCGATGTGGTACATTTGGGGATTACGGTATTTTAAGTTTCAATGGAAACAAGATGATTACCACAAGTGGAGGGGGTGCGCTAATCTGTCCTACGGAAGATGCAAAACGGCGAGCCCTGTTTTATGCCACCCAAGCCAAAGAACCGTTTCCTTATTATCAACATGAACACATAGGTTATAATTACCGAATGAGTAATATCTGTGCAGGAATAGGCAGAGGGCAGATGGAAGTGGTAGAAGAACATATTGCCCACCATAGAAAACTTGCTTTGCTATATCAGGAACATCTGTCAGATGTAGAAGGCATTACCATACATATCAATCCTACCGACAAGCACAAAAGCAACTATTGGCTTAATACCATATTGATTGATCCAAAACAGACAGGAGTTGACTATACCACAATACAAAAACATTTGGAAACCGAAGGAATAGAGAGCCGTCCGCTTTGGAAGCCCATGCATTTGCAGCCAGTATATCAGAATGCCCCATGCTACGTCAACGGGGTGAGTGAAAAACTGTTCTCTATGGGTTTGTGTTTGCCAAGTGGACCATGTGTCAGTGAAAGCGATGCCATAAAAATCGTAAATGAGATAAAGAAATGTATAAGAAAATAATAAACTGGTATTTGACGCGCGATGCAATGCCTTATTGGATAGTGTTGCTATTCGACACCTGCATAGTATTCATGTCAGGGGTGTTGGCATATATGATAAATCACGGATGTCATAACTGTGTTATAAATTTAAGTGGGCTATGCTATACGCTATTGCTATATCAAATATGTTTTTGTATAGGATTCCGCCTTTTTCATACGTATTACGGTATCACCCACCATACGTCATTTACTGATTTAGCCAGTTCTTTATTGGCGTTATTTGTTGGTGTAATAATAATCATGGTAATGCGTATTTTTTTCAAGATAGATGCAATTTGTCTTAATGTCCGTTTGCGTGATTTACTCCTTCAAACCTTGTTCGCAGTAATAGGAATGTGCGGGCTACGTATATTGATAAAGATATTGTACGATGAATACTGTAAGAGACACGCAGTAGGAGGAGCATACGGTTGGGCAGACCAGAAATTGTTGGACATGGAAATGAAGGAACTGTTGCCACGGGAATCTATCCACACCGATATGACATCAGTGAATAAGAAAATGGGAGGTAAATGCATATTAGTAACAGGTGCAGCAGGCAGTATCGGCAGTGAGCTTAGCAGACAGTTGGCATCGTGCCATCCGAAAATGCTTATATTAGTAGATCAGGCAGAAACCCCGTTACACGACCTGCAACTGTGTATGGAAAGTGGCTGGAGCGATGTGGAATGTCATTTCATAGTAACGAGTATGTGCAACAGTAATCGCATGGAGCATATTTTCAAGGAATACAAACCAGAGATTGTATTTCACGCAGCAGCATACAAACACGTGCCGATGATGGAGGAAAATCCGGAAGAGAGCATACTGAACAATGTGGTAGGGACGAAAAAACTCGCCTTTCTTGCGACAAAATACAAAGTGAGTGAATTTATCATGATAAGTACAGACAAGGCAGTAAATCCAACCAGCGTGATGGGATGCTCAAAACGGATTTGTGAGATATTCTGTCAAAGTTTGTCAAAAGCATTGGAAAAGAACAAAGGTTGCAAATTCATCACCACACGATTTGGAAACGTCTTAGGATCGAACGGTTCTGTAATTCCAATTTTCCGTCAACAAATACGTCATGGAGGACCAGTTACTGTAACCCATCCCGATGTCAAACGCTATTTCATGCTGATACCCGAAGCCTGCCAGCTTGTGTTACAAGCAGCCACAATGGGCAAAGGAGGAGAGATATTCGTGTTTGATATGGGTAAACAAGTGCGGATTGCCGACCTTGCAAAACGCATGATAGATTTAAGCGGGAATAGAAATATAAAGATAGTATATACAGGTCTCCGCCCTGGTGAGAAACTATATGAAGAATTGTTGGAAGAAAAAGAAAGGGAACAATCAGTTTCGCAAGAGAAAATAAAGATAGCCGAAGTGAGAGAGTATGATTTCGAAGATGTATATAAGCAGATAAACAAGTTGATAGAAACAGCTGAGACTTGTAATGCAAACGAGACCATACAGATGATGAAACAAATTGTGCCAGAATACAGCATCAGTGAATAACAATAAGACAGATAGAAATTATATAATGACTGGACCATATTTCACTAAACCCAGATTACGCAATGTATTGTGCAATATTCCGTTGAC
>JAJPYV010000104.1 GCA_021204735.1 Prevotella sp. | reverse complement strand
TTTTTTCTCTCTGTTTTGGTATCTTTCCATTGGAGTAGTTCTAATGTGCATAGGTTGGTTTTATGTATTGTCGAGAATACATTTCTTTCAAACAAAAAACAGAATTAATTCGATTCTTGCAGATATATCAAGGATGTCATTTGGTATTTATTTGATACATATTTTTATTCTTCGTAATATATTGTGGAATTTGGACATTTTATACACTTTCCCATATTTTATACAAATCCTATTGTTCACAATAGTAACTTTTAGTTTATCATATATAATAGTGAAAATTCTGTCATTGTTCAGCTTTAGCAAAATCATAATAGGAATATAAAGAATTAAGAATTAAGAATTAAAAATTAAGAATTAAGAATTCATTCTTGTTTGCGATTTTCTTGGAACTTATTCCCACAAATGCATTATCTAAAATTAGCCAAAATCTATATTTAAACTTTTCACTTTAAATTATGGATGCTTCACTATATCAGCCTTTATTCCTTACAATTATCGCTCTGTTTTGTGCAATAACGGGGTATCGCTATGTTACATCTCCCGACACTCATTTGCAGGAAGAACAAAATGGTTGGATTGTATCCTTGTTGGTCAGTTTGGTATTTGTGTTTTGGTTAGGTATGCGCCCTCTTAGTGGTAGGTATTTTGGCGATACCAACCTTTATGCGTATGGATATGAAAGGACATATGTGGATTTTATTCAGATGGATTGGCACAGCGAATGGATATGGCAATGGCTTATGATTGTGTGCAAGTGGGCAGGTTTTGATGTGCATGCTTTTTTTACGATTGTAGAGGCAGGCTACATATTGCCTGCTTATTGGGCGGTTAAGCGGTTTCTTCCTTCCAATCCATGGATAGGGATGCTTTTCGTATGGTCATCGCTGATGTTTTTTGCCTTTGGCACTAATGGCTTGCGCAATGGTTTGGCATGCCATTTAGTATTGTTGGCAATATCATTTCTATTTGATGCAAAATACGTGGCGGGAATTATACTGTTTCTTATCGCATTTGGAATACATAGAAGCGTTATGTTGCCGATAATAGGCACGTTAGTAGGAATGTATCTAATAAAGAATCCAAAGTATGCAATATACTGTTGGATAGCATCTATCGGCATTTCTTTAGTAGCAGGAGGGGCTGCTACATCATTTATAGATTCTTTGGGGTTTGATGATAGGATGACGCATTACAGCGAGTCGTTTGATGATTATAAATCGTATTTTTCAAGATCAGGATTTCGCTGGGACTTCTTGCTGTATAGTGCCGTGCCGATATATATGACTTGGTATGTATGTGTGAAGCGTCAGATACAAGACAAGTGGTACAATGCCCTTTGCGTAACATATTGCTTAAGCAATGCCTTTTGGGTAATTGTGATCCGCTCATTGTGCAGTAACCGTTTCGCATACCTTTCATGGTTTTTGTACCCGATAATTATAGTCTATCCTTTGGTGAACCTCCCACTATGGCAAGACCAAGATAGGAAAATAGGATTGATTTTATTTGCCTACTGCGGTTTTACACTATTCATGCAAATTATATATTGGAGGTAGTGGATGAAGATTGCTTTTGTTTTAAAATTGAAATAAATTGATGGTGTCCGATAAAAATAAAATGTCAGACCTCGTATATAATAACAAACGAATAGCAAAGAATACGGTTTTCTTATATATCCGTATGCTTTTGCTGATGATTGTTGCCTTGTTTACATCGAGGATTGTATTGCGGTCGTTGGGTGTAGTTGATTATGGCCTTTGCAATGTAGTTGGGGGCGTTGGTGTTGTGTTCTCATATATTAATAATTCTATGTCAACAGCTACATCTCGTTTTCTATCATACGAATTAGGACGGAATGACAAAACAAAGGTACGGGAAATATTTGCGAATGCTTTTCTCCTACATGCCCGTCTTGCTCTTATGGTTTTGATACTTGGAGAGACCATAGGTGTATATATAGTCAATAAAATACTTTCCATACCACCCGATAGACTATATGCATGCAATGTACTTTATCAGTTCGTAATAATATCTGTAATGTTGGCTATAACTCAAGTTCCTTTTAATTCTCTTATCATATCACATGAAAAGATGGACGTTTATGCATACGTGGGGATAATTGACGCTTTTGCAAAATGTGCGGTGGCCTATGCATTGTGCATCACTCCAATTGACCGAATAATTACCTATGGCGCTTTACTCACGTTTGTTGGGTTGTTTATATATGTTTTTTACTTGTCATATTGTAAATGGAAATTTTCTGATGTAATTAATTTCACCATTCATTCAAAAAAGGATTTAATGAGGCAAATGTTTGGTTTTACGTTGTGGGGTTTATTAGGGTCATCTGCAAATATGTTAAGAAATAATGGTGTTAATATTCTAATTAATATTTTTTTTGGCTCTGCTGTTAATGCAGCTAATGCCATTGCTTATAATGTCAATGCCGCGATAACCAATTTTACGAATAATTTCACTATGTCAATGAATCCTCAAATAATAAAGACATACGCAGCTAAGGATTATGAGAATAATAAAAAATTGATATTCAGGGGAGGAAGATTTTCTTTTTTCCTTTTGGTCTTGTTATGTTATCCGATATTGTTTGAGACAGAATACATACTTCATTTATGGTTGGGGGATTACCCTGGATATTCAGCAATATTTACTCGATTGGTAATTATTTTATCTATGGTTGAGATATTTAATCCTTCAATAGGATGTGCAGTACAGGCTACTGGAAAAATCAAATATTATCAAATAGTAATAA
>JAJPYV010000329.1 GCA_021204735.1 Prevotella sp. | reverse complement strand
TTATGGTCGGGGCATTCTCCTCCGCATCCTTGAACATTTTCGCTATATTTTCCTGCGTGGCATTGACCCAACGGCTCTGGAGAGATGCAGGCGTAATGCTCATGAAATTAAAACCAACCTCTTCGGCGAAATGCTTGGCGAAGAATGTCTTGCCGCAGCCAGGAGGGCCATATAGCAACATTCCGTTAGGAATAGTCACGCCATAACGCTCATATTCCTCTGGGTTCTGGAGAGCCTCAATAATTTCCTCACGCATCTGCTGCTTCAAGTCATCCATACCGGCCACAGCGGCAAAGCCTTCACCCTTTTTGACAGAAGCTTTAACCTTTTTCTTCTCAGAACTATCTGACGGATTGGAAAGTACTTTATGCTTCGGTGACTGCCGCTCGATAACCGTCTCGCCGTTAATAGCCTTTATGAATTCGGCTGCCGTTTGAAAACGTGCCTCAACATCATAGTTCAACGCCTTGGCTATGCAATTGACAAGCTGGTCATCAAACTCAAAAATGTCAAGTTTTGCAAAATGCAATTCTTTATCCCTTTCGGCAAGGATCACATCAACTCGATCTTCCGGCTTGACTCTCGAAAGATCAATAAACCACGGCAACTTGCCGTACAGTAACTGGTACATCATGGCACCGATAGAATAGAGATCTGACTGCACCTGATTCACCCCAGAAAAACGCTCGGGCGCGAGATAAAAGGCATTCAATTCATTCAGGTCCGGTTTCGCAGGAGCCTGATTAAGATAGGAAGCATGACCGAAATCAATAAGTTTCAAACAATCATATCCCCCCACAAGATCAAGCATAACATTCTGAATGGTTACCTCTCCATGAATAACCGGAACCTCCAGACTATGCATATATGCTAATGCTGATAAAACTGATTTGGCAATCTGTTTAATCTCATATACGCTTGGCCTACCGTCCCTTGTAATCTTTTTGGACAGAGTCTCGCCGCTGATGAACTCCGTTACGAAGAATTCCCTCTGTCCGCCGCCGAGAATCACCTTGCCCGAATCAATGTACTTGCAAATGTTTGGGTGCTGCAGGGATTTGATTATCTCTATTTCAACAACTCGTCCGTTTTCATCAATTTGATTCCGATTCAATTTCCCATAATTGATCAACTTTAGGAAACGTGTCTTGCCCGATGAATCCTTGACGCGATAAGTTTCAGCATAAGAACCCTCCTTATGCTGAAATGTCACCGTGTAACCGCCTATTTTGTCACCTTTTCTGTAATACATGACGTCAAGTTCTATATTATTTGAGCAGACCGCCGTAATTTCTAGTTTTGTATTCGTCTGGCATCAGATCCAGAATTCCAAACACGATCGGTCGTAATTTCTCCTCGGTAGGCTGATTATTACATTCCTCCAAGCCTCTGTTGATGAGTTGGCGGGCTCGGCCGGAATCTTTCCACCTTATTCTAGAGAAATCCCTGTCGGAATCTTTGATAAAATAGATGCACTGATAGACGTATGTAAGTTTGAAATACAGACTGTTTAACTGGTCCAACACCGCGTGTCCTAATTTAACATTTTTGTCGCGAATGACCTGATCAACCTGTGAACGCAACTGATTTACGAATTGCTCGGTTCTATCGTTACCAAGCTCTCTCTGCGCTTTTTCTACATGGGCGAATTCTTCACGCAGATCTTTTTCGATGCGGTCCCACGCCGTGGCCTCATCCAAATCTTCAATCGATCTAAGGACCTCCTTAAGATGTTGCATCACAGCTTTGTTTTCGGAACTGTTTTTTGCCTCTTCTTTGACCATGTTAAGATCATTCTGAATCTTGTCGGTTGGAATGTTCGCTCCTTTCAGTCTGTCGATACTTCTCTGTGCTTCCGAAAGCTGCTTGATAATAAACGTTTCGGCCTCATCAATTGACTGTTTCTTGCCGGTGTCCAATTTCTTTTCCACCGATATGTCGGCCGCGAGGAAATGAATTTCCAAATTCATTTGTTCAGAAGAATCAACCTTCAATGTCAATTCTACGGAAGCGCCTTCTGGAATCAGTTCGTCAACATCGTCACCCGTGATAATAACGTCGGCTATATATTCATATAATGACGCTGTCCTCCCTTCTGCCGATTTAAAATCATCGACTTGATATACAGGTATTTTCATCGTATCATTGGCAGCCCCTGGGCGAAGTTGTGAGGTCGTTTTAAGATCATTAACGACTCCCACTGCCGGCACAGGCCTGTTCTTCTCCAACCCCTTAGCCATCTTGAATACGGCCCGTTGCTTAATATCACTCCACACTGCAATACCTATATTATACGGTAGTGGAGCCGACATCACCTTAGTTCCTTGAATTATGGTGAATTCCGAAGGGAAGCAGGGGATTGTATTACCATTTTTGTCGTAAACAACTACTGAGAAACTATTAGGCATGGATTCTCTGAGCTGTACTTCCACAATATTTCCTTTTTTATCGATTTCTGTCTTCCCGCTGGAGAATGATTTGTCCGTTCCCCTTATAAACTCAACCCAGACCTTATCTAAAGGAGCATCCTCCGGTAACTGAACCGTCACACACTCTACCGTTTCGACAGAGGTTGACTCATATCCCAATTTTAATTTAACTGTCCCAACTTCAATTTCGCTTTCATTAATATCCGCATCCATGGTTGATGCATACAGGGCAGCACCCACAGCAACAGCTGTCATCGGGTCAATACTGGTATCTACATTTGGCGTTAGCTGCGCTCTGCGCATTTGTCTTATAAGCGGCGAATGCGTGGGACCTCCGACAAG
>JAJPYV010000089.1 GCA_021204735.1 Prevotella sp. | reverse complement strand
AAGTTAACAGTTTTGAGTTACTTATTTTCAATTAAAAGTTTAAGAAAAGGATAACGAATATAGTTTGTTTATTATTAAAAATCAAAAGATATGACAGAAAAAATTAAAAAAGAGGCTGAAGTGAAAAACTCCGTGAGCAATATAGACCAAAAACCTGACAAAGTAAAAAAGTATGCTTAGGCGTAGGAAAGAAAACAAAGAACAATGTACGACAATTTGGCGGAGACGTCAGATGGAGTTTTATAGTATTAATAAGTTTCATTTTTTAAAATTATTATCACCATGGATAAATATCTAAGACAGTCTCCCCCTCTTTTAGGTTGTAAGAGTTATAACGTGTTATTGGAAGGCTTAAAGAAAGGGAAGAGACCTCCTCAATTTTACAAGTCATTATTTTATAAGGGCGACATAGCGATGCTGATAGGTCCTCCTGGCAGTGGCAAGAGTACATACGCACTTATGATTGCAGAGGAGTTATGTAAAAAATACTATGAATTATATGAACATTTTAGCGTATTGTATTTTGACTTGGAAATGAGCGAGGTTCAGCAGCAGATGAGGCTCAGAGATGATGATGTGAAAAAGATACATAAATTTCCTAAGCAACTGTATAATGTAAGAATGTATGAGGATGATTACCTTTGGTTTACGGCAGATAATATGCTTGCTCTTTTTGGGGACAAGATAGTGGATATGAATGTGAGAGGCATAATAATTGATAACTTAACATGTCTTTGTAAGGGTAAGAATGGAGCTTCGGCAGCCTTGTTCATGCAGAATTTAAAGATTCTGAGAGACTATCATTATTTAAGCATTTTGGTAGTGGCTCATACACAACCGAGGAATGGATGGAAACCGATAACGTTAGCCGATTTTAAGGGAAGTGGTATGATAACAGCTATTGTCGATAGCATATTCGCCTTGAACATGAGTCGTAAGGGCAAGAATATCAGGTACGTGAAGCAACTGAAAACGAGAAATTCAGAAATCGAGTATGGAGAGGACAATGTGTTGGAGTATAAAATGGTGAGAGCAAGAGACGGAGTATTGCGTCTTAAATTACAAGGCACCACTACAGAGGAAGATCAATTATCGATTGATTGTGAGGCACAAGAGAAATTAGAGGCTAAAATAAAGAAACTGAACTCTAAGGGTATGTCCATACGTATGATTGCGGAAAAATTAAAAATATCCCGCATGAAAGTATGGCGATCTTTGCATTAAGAACAATGCTCCTAACGTCGCAAAAGAAGAAATAAGAAATAAGAAAGCAAGATTGCATGAGGATGTCCTCAGTAAACTGGGACTCTACAGTTGGGTATCTACACTTAGCTTGAGGCAGATTGAGACATTTTTGAAAAAATTTTGCTATAAATCATAATTTACCGACACCTGACCGTTCATCAGGAGAGGGAGAAGATTGTCGCGCTGGTTGATCAATTGTTCTATTTGATGAATATTATTGGCAATTTGTTTATTGTATGTCAACATAATACTTGATACTGAATTTTTAACCCTTTCTGGTATTGATAATTCAGGTAATTCAGAGACTTGAAAAGGATAGACATGAGGTTGTGCTGCGCCTGTCGCTACTTGGTATAATCTTATTTGAAAATACTTTAGATTAAAAAAACATAGGATAGTATCAATATCATTATCACATCTTACAGTAGTACAATCAGATGCGAATATAGGCTCTCTCCAAAAATTGATATATCCTGCATTTGCTCCCGAAGCACTAATTGTGATTGTATTTGGAGCTCTATTACTTTTACCATTTAAATATGAATAGTCAAGACCAGCAGCGACAACTTTTATATTTCCTTTTGAAGTTTTAGATTCCGTTATGACAGAACCCTTTTTCACTTCTGCAAATTCTCCTATTGTTTTAACATCCCAACCGAAAGGAATTTTTCGCTTAAATTCCTCACACCACACCATTTTACCGCCACTGCTCTTGTATGGTTTGCCGTTTTCGTCTGGGAAGTCAAACTGTACGAACCAATAATCATAGAGTTGCTTTGCCATTGCCTCTAAATTATGGATTATGGCACGATTAATTTCTATTTTACGGTCAAGATTCTTAAGTATCTTGCCTATTTGTTTTTGTACATTTAGTTCTGGAATCCAAACCGTGCAATCTTTGATTTTGTCGGGTGATGTATGACGAATTTTTGTTTGTTGGGCTGTCGCGCTTAATTGCTGTTTTACAAGATTGGATGATATGAGATAAAAGGCAAAATTTTTATCTAATAAATTCTCTTTGCAAACAATCTTTGCAATATCCTGGCTTTGAATATATTTACCACTTTCAGGAATAATAGCCGTAGAACCAAGCAAACCTTTTGCTTGTTCTGTCAGTGGAGTAATAATATCTCCTTCTTTCATTAAAAATTCAGGTTTGAAATCACCGACATAATATAGATTGTCTTTTGAAGTGTTCTCTTTGAAACAATTGTTATGATAATCAAAGTTTCCACATGTCAAACGCACATAATCTCCTTGCATAGCATAAAACTCACCTTTTAAGCTTGTGCCACGTCTAACTTCTATTAGGTCTCCTAATCTATATTTTTTCAATTCCATTTAAAAATAACCTGAGTTTTCTGTAAATTTCTGTATTTTAACTAAATTAGAATGTTCATTTAAGAGCTTATAAAAATGTTTTAATGCTTTTTTATTAGGAGCTTCATAATAATCCTCTCCATATAAAATGTATTGACAATTACTAAAATTAAGAATTAATTGTTCGATTTCAGGTAGTGAGTCTATTACAACATCTATTG
>JAJPYV010000119.1 GCA_021204735.1 Prevotella sp. | reverse complement strand
GAGATTGATTTTCTTAAGCCTCAATTTTCTTTCCTTTTGCTGCGCAATGGAATACAAGATAAATTCGAGGCAGAGGAGTTTAAGGCTGGCGATGACCTTTATGTAGCTTTCACTGCTCCTGTTGATGGATACATTGCTTTATTTGCAAAGGATGATTCCATCAGATGTCTGCTCCCTGCTATTGACATACCAGACGGCTTGCTCAAAGTCAATGCCAACAGTCGTAAGTTGTTTTTCAAAGAATCTGGTGAGAGGATGAAAATTGTATGCAATGGCGATGTAGAGACAAACGCAATTTATGTTTTGTTCTCCAAGAATCCTATCTATCGTCCTCTGTCAAAGGTTGTTGATGATGGCGGACTGCCTCTATTCTCTGATGCAGAATTCAGCAAGTGGATTGGTCAAATGCGCAACCACGACAAGGAACTTCAAATTGAAATCAAATACATTACAATTAAAAACAAATAACAATGAAAAAAATTTTTTTGATTCTCCTGCTTTCATTGTCTGGAATGACAATGTTCGCTCAAAAAGGCATGAATGGCATCGGTATAAATCTCGATGGATATTATAATGGATGTGGAGAATCTTTTAATTTTGGATTAGACCTGAAATACCAATATAACATATACAGTCGCGGACGTATCGAACCGTTTGTTTCATATATGTTCATAACATCATTTCAAGCCTCTGATGAAGATGATGATGAGACCGATTTCATCGCCGGGGTTAATTATCATCAGTTCTTAAATAACGTAACCAGAACAAGACCTTATATCATTGTTGGTATGGCATACGGGCATCTTTTATCCACTAAGGGATATAATGATTATTATAGTAAAATATTCAATAACGAAAAAGCAAATCTGAATACTAATGCCGCAATAGTAAGGGCTGGTATCGGTTTGGATCACCGTATTTCACACAAATTATCCTTTCAAGCTGAATTGACGGCTTCTTTTGTCTATAACTTTGATGGTGAAGATGAATACACCTACCTTGCTCCTCAACTAAAAATTGGCTTAACTTATAATTTCTGACAATGAATACTACAAGAAAGTTACTGCTGATTCTTTTGTTTTCGCTGTCGGGAATAACTATGTACGCACAGAAAGGCATGAATGGTGTTGGTATTAATATAGTGGGACATCAACTCAGTGGAACTGATAGTTTTTCGTTTGGAGCTGACTTGAAATATCATTATAATTTCAATAATCACATGCGGATAGAGCCTTTTGTAGCTATAATGAATGATGAATATCAGATTGGTTTGAATTACAATGTTTTCGTTGGTAAAGTCAAGAGGTTACGTCCTTATTTTATTGTAAGTGCTGCCTTTGGAACTGTGGACGATGATATAGAAATAAATTATGAAGGAGATGCCTCATCTTCTTTTATGTTCAAAGTAGGATTTGGTTTGAATTACCGTATATCACGTGTCCTTTCCTGGCAAATTGAACTTTTAGGAGGTGTTTTTTCGTATGAAGATTATGATTATTCTACTTCGTTTGAGGGAATATTTCCTCAAATTAAAACTGGTTTAGCATATAATTTTTAAATTATGAATATATGAAAAAATTATTATTATCAGTGTTCCTTTTGGGTATTTGTGCGGTTATGCATGCACAATCAACTACTATCAGTATTGCAGGTAGTAGTTTCAAGGTGGAACTCAACAATGTAAACATGACTGCTGAATTAGTCGATTACACTCATGAGATTGACGACAATCCCCTTCCTATGAAGATTGAAACAAGGAAATTCAAAAGATTGTATAACAATAGACTTGATATTCCAAGCACAGTCTCCGCTTACGGAAAGGAGTACACTATAACAAGTATTGGTAGGGCTGTATTTGCGGATTATACGAATTTCAGTTACGTAAATATTCCTGAAACAGTGAAAAAAATTGGCGATTATGCTTTCTTCCGCACTAAACTGGCAGAAGTAAACATTCCATCAAGTGTTGTTTCTATCGGTGACAGGGCTTTCGGACTTTGCAAGAAAATGACTTATATCAATTTACCTCAAGGTGTCAAAGTGGGGTCAAAGGCTTATGAGGCCTCTGTAATGGTGATATACAGTGCCGGTTCTGAATTGGCTGATTCGTATGACCCTTTTTCACAAACAATAGAAAAAGTTA
Organism: Prevotella sp.; assembly: GCA_021204735.1. Taxonomy (GTDB): domain Bacteria; phylum Bacteroidota; class Bacteroidia; order Bacteroidales; family Bacteroidaceae; genus Prevotella. Next base: position 646 of record JAJPYV010000119.1, on the reverse strand, counting down.
CGTCATCTGATATTGAGGTCAACATTCCGAAAGGTTCCCTGGGGTCTGCAACGAATACATTCGCTATAATAATCGCAAATGAGAATTATACTAATGACGCAAATGTGGATTATGCACTTCAAGATGGGCGTACATTCCGCACTTATTGCCAACAGGTACTCGGTTTGCCTGAGGAAAATATCCGGTTTAAGGAAAATGCTACTCTTAACAATATGAAAACAATGGTAAATTGGATTTCTAAAGTAGCTGAAGCTTATAAGGGTAAGGCTCAGATATTGTTCTATTATGCTGGACACGGCATACCTGATGAAAACGGCAACACAAGTCTTTTACCTGTTGATGGTAGCGCAAAAGACATGAGTACTGGTTACAGCCTAAAGTCTCTCTATTCCTCTTTAGGCTCTTTGTCAGCGAACAGCGTATGTGTGTTCCTCGATGCTTGTTTCAGTGGTAAGCAACGTAATGAACAACAGTTACTAAGTGATGCCCGTGGTGTTAGGAAAGCAAAAGAGGAAACCCCATTGGGAAACATGATTGTATTCTCTGCTGCAAAAGATGATGAGACGGCTCATGCTTATCCTGAAAAAGGACATGGAATGTTCACTTATTTTCTGATTAAGAAGATAAAGGAGACAAAGGGCAATGT
>JAJPYV010000278.1 GCA_021204735.1 Prevotella sp. | reverse complement strand
CGTTCATCAAAGGCGATATTTCCGACAAACCTACAATCGACAACCTATTCACCACATACAAATTCCAAATAGTAGTAAATCTCGCAGCCCAGGCAGGAGTCCGTTACAGCATAACCAATCCCGATGCCTATATCCAAAGCAACCTCATAGGATTTTACAACATTTTGGAGGCATGCCGCCACAGCTACGACAACGGACAATCAGGAGTGGAGCATCTTGTCTATGCCAGTTCAAGCAGCGTTTACGGCTCTAATAAGAAAGTACCATACTCCACCAATGACAAGGTTGACAACCCCGTTTCCCTCTATGCCGCAACAAAGAAAAGCAACGAATTGATGGCACACGCCTATTCCAAACTCTACAACATCCCAAGCACAGGACTTCGTTTCTTCACCGTCTATGGTCCTGCAGGCAGACCCGACATGGCATATTTCGGTTTCACCAACAAGTTGGTTGCAGGAGACACGATTAAAATCTTCAACTACGGCAACTGCAAACGCGACTTCACATACGTTGATGACATAGTAGAAGGCATAACAAGAGTTATGCGCCATGCCCCAGAAAGGCAGAATGGTGAGGACGGACTGCCAATCCCACCATACAAAGTATATAATATCGGCAACAACCAGCCAGAAAACCTGTTGGATTTCGTTGACATCCTTCAACAGGAACTTATAAGAGCCAAAGTCCTTCCCGAAGATTACGATTTTGACTCCCACAAGAAACTTGTCCCTATGCAGCCAGGCGATGTTCCCATAACATACGCTGACACCTCTGCGTTGGAAGCAGATTTTGGCTACAAACCCTCCACTTCATTGCGTGACGGTTTAAGAGCTTTTGCAGAATGGTATGCTGAATACTTTAAATGAATAATGAAAAAATGGAATCTGTCGCTAATGAACAGAAGCCATCAATAGAACTATTACGATTCATTTTATGGGTATGATAGTGTTGCTTCACATCTATTTATATGGATTGCATTCAGATACAGAGGCCATACATCATTTGGGAAGTTCATGGAACACTGCAAGTTACTTGCCTTTTATAGTTTGAGGCATTTAATAATATGCTTTTATGTAAATAAAATCGAGTTACATACACCATCAAGTTTCAAGTTGATTGTAAATAGTAATAACCCATTGATGTTATATATATGCCTCGTTAGTGGTAATATTAGAAAAAAGGAGGTCTTTTTATCCAGAATTCAATCGCATAGCATCGTCCTTTATGGCGATATATTTTATAACTGATTATAAAGATTTTCGTTATGTACTTGACCCAAGCATATTGCTATACATACTTAAAGGATAAAGATTAGTTCTAATTCCACTTATCATGATAGTTAGTATTACAAATAAAATCAGAGCTATTATGTTTGATATGGCATTGAGAGGATAGGAATATATCGCATTTCGCAAATCATAATTTGTGCTTTTTATGTCTGATCAATCCCCAAATAACAAGCGTATCGCCAAAAATACAATCATTTTGTATATCAGGATGCTGATTTTAATGGTAGTATCTTTATATACAAGTAGAATTGTTTTAGAGGGATTGGGAGTTATTGACTATGGATTATATAATGTTGTTGGAGGAATTGTTGTAGCTTTAGGCTTTTTGTCTGGTACGCTGAACACTGCTTCATCACGATTTATCACAGTAGCATTGAGTGGGAGAAATATTGATGAAATGTGCAAAGTCTTTAACAATGTCTTATTCGTTAATTTCCTTTTGGCCGTAGGTGTATTAGTATTCGGTGAGACTGTTGGATTATGGTTTCTATATGAGAAAATGCAAATTCCAGAGGAACGCTTCAATGCGGCATTTTGGGTATATCAGATGTCTGTTATTACGATAATGATTAATATCATCGCCTCCGCATATAATGCCTGTATTATCGCTCATGAAAAGATGAAAGCCTTTGCTTATATCACGTTGGTAGATGCATTTGGTAAATTGCTTGTGGCTTATCTGTTGTTGCATATAATTAATTATGATAAGTTGATAATATATGGATTTTTATTGTTATTAATTCAAATGACCGACAGATTGATTTATGGAATATATTGCAAAAGGAATTTTATTGAAACAAAAGCTAAAATGATATTGGACAAATCTCTGCTGAAAAACATGTTTAAGTTTATATCATGGTCAGCTTACGGAAGTTTTGTTGTAATGGGATTTACTCAAGGTCTGAATATTCTTTTAAATATCTTTTTCAATCCGGCAGTTAATGCTGCCAGAGGTATTTCCGTTCAGGTACAACATGCTGTTGTACTATTCGTGACGAATTTTCAAACAGCAATAAATCCTCAACTGACTATATCTACGGCAAGAGGAGAATTGAATACAGCAAGAAATTTACTTTTGGCAAGTTCTAAATTCTCGTTTTTCTTATTATGTATGTTGGTTCTACCAATTATCTCAGAGACTCCCTTTATTCTTAATATTTGGTTGAAACAGGTACCAGAATATACAGTTAGTTTTGTGCAAATAATGTTGACTATAAGTCTTTGGCAATCGCTTGCGAATCCGTTAAGAATTATCAACCAGGCGGAAGGTAATATTAAAAAGTTTCAGATTTATGAATGCACTACTTTATTGCTTATAGTTCCAATTTCTTACATTCTTTTGAAAAAATGGGAAATTCCAATATTGGTATTTTGTGTACATTTAACAATAGAGTTGATAGCACAATACATTCGAATAAGAATAGTCCTACCCAAAATAGGAATGTCAATGTGCTCATATTTCAAGAAGGTTTATGCACGTCTTATTCCAATTTTCCTTATACCGTTATTGCTAATATAC
>JAJPYV010000418.1 GCA_021204735.1 Prevotella sp. | reverse complement strand
AATATAAAGACTATATTCTTGGTTTGATTTTCTACAAGTTCTTGTCAGACAACGAAATAAGTTATTTGAAGAAAAACTAATTTTCGGATGAATATATAAAAAGTCTTAAAGAGGATCAAACTGACGAGACATCAAAATTGATGATTGAGTTTTGTCAAAAAAATATTGGATATTTCATAGAATACAAGAATTTGTTCTCAACATGGCTTTTGCCCAATTCCGATTTCAATGTCTCAACCTTGAGCACTGCGCTTTTGGCATTCGACCGCCTTGTAAATCCGGATTATAACAATGTCTTTAAGGGCATATTCAACCTGTTGCAGTTGGGTTTGTCGAAATTGAATGAAAGCCCGGCCGTGCAGACACGTATTCTCAAGGATATCATACGACTGATAAAGGATGTGCCAACCGATGGCAGTCAGGATTTTGACGTATTAGGCTATATCTATGAATATCTTATCTCAAATTTTGCCGCAAACGCAGGAAAGAAAGCAGGTGAGTTCTATACGCCCCATGAGGTGGCGATGCTGATGTCGGAAATTGTCGCTGAACACCATAAGAATAAGGAACACATAGAGATATACGACCCGACAAGTGGTTCTGGCTCACTGCTTATCACGATAGGAAAGAGTGTGGGCAAGCATATAGCAGACATAGATTGCGTGAAGTACTATGCACAGGAGTTGAAGGAAAACACCTACAACCTCACACGAATGAACCTCGTGATGCGTGGTATAAAACCAGAGAACATAGACACACGCTGTGCCGATTCGTTGGAAGAAGATTGGCCTGTTGACCCGTTATCAGGCATGAAACCGTTGCGCGTGGATGCCGTGGTGAGCAATCCGCCATATTCGCAACCATGGAATCCAAAAGATGCCGAGATGGACGCACGTTTCAAGGACTATGGCGTTGCTCCGAAGTCAAAAGCCGACTATGCATTCCTGCTGCATGAGCTGCACCACCTTGACGCCAACGGTGTCATGACAATAGTGTTGCCACACGGAGTGCTGTTCCGAGGAGATCCGGATGATGACAGTGAGGGCAAAATCCGTTACAATTTGATTGAAAAGAACCATATAGACACAATCATCGGACTGCCGCCAAACATCTTTTTCGGAACTACTATTCCAACACTTATTATGGTGCTGAAACAGCACCGCACACTCGATGATGTCTTGATTATAGATGCCTCAAAATGTTTCATGAAAGAAGGGAACAGAAACAAGTTGCGTGCGTGCGACATAAAGAGGATTTCAGATACAGTGCGTGACAGGGCAGAATTGACAGGCTTCTCTTGTCGTGTTAGCAGGGATATTATCCGTCAGAATGGTTACAATCTGAACATACCACGCTATATCACGCCTATCGGGAACGAAGAACAATATGACATCTATGCCACAATGTTTGGAGGCATACCAAACAGAGAGATAGACCTGTTAAGTGATTATTGGAAAGCCTTGCCGGCACTACGAAACGACATTTTCAACATTGAAGCTGACAAACCCTATTCAACAGTGAAAGTTGAGAATGTCTCAACAGCAGTAGAGGGAAATGCCGATGTGTCAGCTTTAAGAAAATCTTTCTCCTCTGTCTTTGATGATTTTGGGGACATGCTGCATGACAAACTGATTAGTCATGTTGGAGATGTGAATGAATTGTTGGCGCAAGACGAGATAGCAGAGGACATTTTCCGACGGTTTGCGGATATTCCACTTATTGACAAGTATGCCGCTTATCAGGTTTTGGCGGACAAGTGGCAGTATATCATGGAGGATATAGAGATTATACAGTCGGAAGGCGTCGATGCATGCCGCAAAGTGGAGACTGCATACAAGATTGTCAAGGACAAGGAAGGCTACGAGGAAGAGGTGCCATTCGGCTTGAAAGGGCGCATTATCCCATTTGAGATAGTGCAACACTCGAAATTCCAGGCAGAACTCAACAGTATTTCTGACAAGAAAAGCCGTTTGGAAGATACAGTCTCCGAACTTGATGAAATTCGTGATGGTTTTACAGATGAGGCACAGACAGCATTTCTTGATGAAAAGGACAACACTAAATTTGACAAGAAAGCAATTAATGCTGGGGCGAAAATTAAAGGCGATGAAATAGAAACGGAAACGAAACACAAACTCAAGCAGATTGTTGCAATGTGGACTGAACAGAAAACATTGCGAAAAGCTATTAAAGATGAAGAAGCGGCATTGGTGGATAAAACAAAGTCGGCAATTGAAGCTCTTACTGATACAGAAATTGAACAGTATCTGCACGAGAAATGGATTGAGCCTATTTGTGTTGGCATTGAAAAGACGCTTAACTCCACATTGTCTGAATTGGAGAAAAAAGTTGAGACTCTCACAAAGAAATATACTATGTCAGTGAATTCTTTGGATAATCAACTTGTTGATTCACAAAGTGAATTGGCAGGTCTTGTAGATGAACTTTCGGGCGATGAATGGTCTATCGTTGGACTGAAAGAGTTTGTTAATAAGTAAGGGAGGACTAAACATGAATGTTCCAGAGATAAGATTCAAGGGGTTTAATGAAACATGGGTAAAAAAATGTTTAGGTGAAATCGGAAAGATATCAATGTGTAAGAGAATTTTTCAAGATGAAACTTCTGCATTAGGTGATGTTCCTTTCTATAAAATTGGAACATTTGGGAAAAAGGCTGATGCCTTTATATCATTAAATAAGTTTCAAGATTATAAAAAGAAGTATAATTTTCCTAATAAAGGCGATGTTCTTATATCGGCAGCAGGAACAATTGGTAAAGCTGTTATTTATGATGGAGAACCTGCATATTTCCAAGATTCTAATATTG
>JAJPYV010000380.1 GCA_021204735.1 Prevotella sp. | reverse complement strand
ATGAAATACAGGATATTGCGGATGATATAGACAATCGACTTAAGTACGTCAAGATCTGCGACCCGGCTATTGGCTCCGGGGCTTTCCCAATGGGACTGCTACGGGAATTGTTCTTGTGCCGATGCGTGATCGAACCGAATGCGGCTTCTCACGCCGCCGATGTTAAACGGCATATCATCCAAAACAATATTTACGGCGTGGACATCGAACGCGGAGCTGTCGATATTGCCCGACTGCGTTTCTGGCTTTCACTCATAGTTGATGAAGCCGAACCAATAACATTGCCAAACCTCGATTTCAAGATTATGCAGGGGAACTCTTTATTAGAAAGTTATATGGGAGTTGATTTGACAAACATTTCCGGAGTGGATGTTAAAGGGCAATGTCAATTACCATTTGATGACGAACAATGTAGCCGTAACCAAATCCAAACATACATTGATGATTACTTTGGAGAGGATGACCACATAAAACGTCAACAACTTCGTGACAAGATTGACCAAGCTGTGAAGAACCTTATAATAGCCAACAATTCATCCATTGAGGAACAGGTCAACTCTCTTGATTTACAGAATAATAGCCATTTCTTTCTATGGCATACCTATTTTAAGGACGTATTCTCAAGACCGTCACTAAAGGAAACTGGCTTTGACATTTGTATCGGTAATCCTCCTTACATAAGTGCTCCAAACCAGATAGCGTCTCCGGAATTAAATGAGCAGAGAACTCGAATTGTCGAAAGCAAAAAGTACAGATCTCTATATAAGAAATGGGATCTATATATTCCCTTTATGGAATGCGGTCTGAGGTTACTGGGCTCCGACGGCATCTTTTCTATGATTGTTCCATATCCGCTAACTAATCAAGAATATGCCAAGATATTACGAAAGATAGTCACCGAGGAATATGCTATATTTGAAATTGCAGATTTGAATGGGACAAAAATTTTTGAGAATGCCGAAGTAAGTAATTGCATTACTTTCATTCGCAATCGAAAACCAGGATTAAACCTACGCATAACACATATCCAAGATGACAGGAGTATTAATGAATTTATACTGAAGCCCATAGCCCAATTGAAGCAGGACGAGAGGAAATACGTTTGGAATTTGACAGATGAGATAAGAGATGGGAATCGCTATCCCCATTTGAATGTCCTCGGAGATCTGTGCTATATCAGTAAAGGAATGGTCTTGAATTCCGATGAAAAAAATGCAAAGGGGTCATTTAAAAAAGAAGATTTAATTAGTCCTCGTTTTGATGATGCTCATCCTCGCAAATATATTGAGGCAAAAGATGTTGAAAAATACCATATTAAGCGTGTTCGGTTTTTGGAATGGGGCTCTAAAAGATGTCCGGGACAATTGAGTCGTCCAACTTTTCAAGAATTATATGAATGTCCAAAGATCTTGTTGAATTCAATAGGATCAATAAATGCTACGATTGATACTCGTACTCATTACTTGCATAACCATTCCATAACCTGCGCTGTCTTATGGAAAGATTTAAAGGAAGTGAAGAACAAGAGCATCTCATCTTGTGTAAAGAAATATAGTAGGTTTAATCGTGAAAAAATGGAATCTTTGTCCAACGATGTCGATCTGTTCTATTTATTGGGTGTCTTAAATTCTTCAACAGCAGTTTCTCTTCTTTCTGATCTAAGAGGTGGAGCAATGAATATTTATCCAGAACACATTCGGAATATTCCCATAGCTTTACCAAGTCAAAATGAGCAAAAAGTTATCGGCGATTTGGTAAGGAAAATTATAGAAAAGAAGTCGGGTGGAGAAGATTACTCTTCTTTACAACGACACGTAGATGCGTTGATAGAAGACATATATTCCCGGGGATAGCATGGTTACAGTCAAAAGAGGGCTTAGATATATGGGAAAATCGGTCTTGACTGTTACAGTTTTTGACGCGTCAGCATATGTCGGGCGGGAAAGAGCGTAGTGATGACGCCACGTATATGGCGGAAGTTCACTGCCCTTCCGGTCCTTCCTCTGTGCCCGTCGGAGAGCGAGCGAAACGGCCCAGCGTTTCGGCTGGTTCTCGGGCCTTCAAACGTGGGTGGACTGGAAGCGGGCAACCAAGCATGCGCGGTTGCCGGCTTCCGTAGGCAAAGTATGGGTCAGTCTCTGCAAAGCCGGCGCAGACGGCTTGAAGAGTCTGACACCTTAATAAAGGGCGGCGTTTGAATTGGTAGCGAAAATCATGGGAATATAGTGTCAACCTGGGTCACTTCAGCTAATTCTCGTTGCCGATCTGCAGTATTTGATATTTCCGGTTTCAGGAAGTCAATGAGATGGTCAGCGAAATCCTGAAATACAAGGTGAAGTAGATGGTACCCAAATGGTAATATCCACCTAATAAAAACATAGGTAAATAAAAATATGGACATTCATCAAGAAACTCGATAAATCTTGTAACTTTGCAATTCATGGCGGTTTTCGCCGTGGATATTATAAGGAGTTGACTAAAACGTGTTGGATGAAATGATAGAAACAGCGTTAGCGATGGTAGATTACATATTCGGGCTATCACCTGATCTGCTGGTCACACTGCTTAAGGATAGGACAAGAAGCAAAGACGGGAGCACGCATAATATTTTCTGGGCGACATCAGATTATGAGTCGCTTGGTAAGGGATATGAATACAATGACGAGATCAAAACGGAATTAATCACAGGAGAAAATAAGGACATCGTAGTTTCACGAATATTAAAAGAACAAAGCCTCTGCATACGAAGGGTATATTCGGGCCAAATTCGCACGGGCTCTACTAGGTTCATTGAAAGTAACGCAACATAATCCAAGTGATTCATGGAAC
>JAJPYV010000179.1 GCA_021204735.1 Prevotella sp. | reverse complement strand
AGGACATAGCCTCCTCCATGGGAAAATCCGAGAGGCAGATTTACCGTATGTTAAAAGAGGCCTACCAGGAAGTGGTGGTGCCGGAGACATGAGGAAAAGTGCAGACTAGGTCCTTTGATGGGCCTAGTCTGGATTAAGGGTTTATCTTGCGGTTTTATCTTGGTAATCGCCAGCGTTGACAGAATTTTTATTTATGTGTACAATGAAAAGTCAAAGATAGGAGGTGTTTTTATGAGTGAACAATTATATTATGTAAAGGGTGTTAATGGGCAGCTTACAGTTTATGATGATAAGGTCGTGATTGAACGTAAGGGATTCTTGGCATTTGGTACTCATGGGCTTGCGGGAGCGAAGACTATTCCGATTGCCTCAATTCAATCTGTGCAATTTAAAGCTGGCGGAGCAATGGTTAATGGTTTCATACAGTTTGGTGTTTTGGGAGGAATCGAAGGCAAGGGAGGAGTTTTTAAAGCAACGGAAGATGAAAATACTGTTATGCTTAGAATGGGTGAACAGTCTGATATTGGAGAAAAAATAAAAAATTATATTGAACAATGCATCTTGGAACGGTCAAAATCTCAAGCAGCAACTGGCAGTCAGACCGTAAGTGCAGCCGATGAGGTTATAAAAATGAAGCAGTTACTTGATATGGGAATTATCACAGAAGAGGAATTTGATCGGAAAAAGCGTGAATTATTAGGCTTGTGACAAAGCAACACATTTGAACGTATTGAAATATGAGTAGGAGGATATACGTGAAAAAATATTTTAAAGTGACTATTTGTATTCTTGCAATACTTGCAGCTGTAATAATTCCGGGGTGCGGAAAGGACAGCAATTCTTCCAGTTCTGATATGTTTGAATCAGAAGAGGCTATGCAGTCCAGTGTAAAGGGCACATATAGGAAACAATCAGATTTGACTAATGGAGAGTATACCTCAACATTGAAAATCACTTCGACAACCCTTACAGAAACTGCCACATCAAAAGAACTTAATATGTCCATTGATAAAAAATATGATATAACTGAGTGGCAGCCACAGTCGGGTTTAATTATATTGGATGATGATTCTATTATAAGTTTGTCAAGTGACGGTACTTTGTACTATGAGTCCATCCCATATGTGAAATCCGGGTCAAGTGCGTCTAGTAGCTCATCAACGCAAAATTCTGAGGATGGGACTGCCGTGCTGCAGGTTTCAGACATAAAGATAACGAATAGTTCTTATCACACAACCTGTACAGGCAGTTTAAAAAATACAGGGAGCAAGACCTATAAATATGTTAAGGTTAAGGGATCTTTTAAAGATGCTAATGGAAATGTCATCGACACAGATTCCGCATATGCCGTGGGCTCGGAGGGACTGGAGCCTGGTGAATCAACCACATTTGATGTATTCGTTACCAAAAATTCGGATATTAAATCATGTGATGTCACGGTTTATGATTATGATTGTGAATAGTTGCGACTGAGAATGCAAATAAAGGGACAACTGGTATAAAGCCTGGTGTCCCTTTTTATATTTGTGAGTGCGTAAATTTACTGTATATAGCTTTTTTATTTTGTTGACGGGTTGTCAGTATTAGAGGTAATATACCATAAAATTTTATGGAGGTGCTCTATATGAACAGAGAAAAAGAGATACTGGCTGTTATGGAGAAATATAAGACATTCTTTGATGAGTGTCATGCGGATGTGGCTATTGGCGTCAGAGGCCCTAACTTTTTCTATGTGGTTGATGATCAGTATGGCGAATTGGACGAGTTTGCTGCATTTGAGACGGCACAGGAGCTTGAAGCGATAATCCTGGATTACACTGCCGGGGAAATGATAGCCTACGAATATGCACGGACCGAGAATCTCCAGAAAGTCCTGGACTATGACCACGTGGCTCAGTTCTATGGGAATACCTTGCCGGACGGCAGTTTGGAGACGCTGATGATGACCTTATCCGCTAAGGCAGATGAGAATGCCAAGTGGGCTGAGCGCATAGGGAAGATTTACAAATACATGGCATCAGCCATGGGTGCGGACACAGAAAAAAATATGTGAAATCCTGAAATTGGCAGGCAGTGTCACTTGAAGTCACCCACCCCCTTATGGTAGTATATAATCAGGAAAAATGATATAAGGCCTTTGCGGAATATGATCTGCAAGGGCTTTTTTCATGTGAAAATATAATAACGGAAACACACATATAATTTATCCCCCGGAAAATATAATCCGGGGTTTTTTATTGGAGAAAATATCATGCCCAGGAAACCAATGAAACCATGTTCCTATCCTGGATGCCCGCGCCTGACTAATGAAACATACTGCGGGGAACATAAAAAAATAATGGAAAAGCAGTATGAAAAGAACGGGCGGGATTATGACCACCATAAAAGATACGGACGCAGATGGCAGAAGATACGGTCTGCATATATCAACGCCCATCCCCTCTGCGAGATGTGCATGGATGAGGGAAGATACGTTGCTGCCGAAGAAGTCCACCACAAGATTCCATTAAAGGACGGCGGCACCAACGAGGCAGAGAACTTACAAAGCCTCTGCCGGAAACACCACGCACAGGTCCATGCGCAGATGGGCACGCGGACACACGGCGGTGTGGTGTACGAGTTTGGTGATTCCCACCACAGGTGAGTGCCGGGGGAGGGGCGGTCTGAATCTATAAAAAGGTTTTACAGAAGACCGATGGCCCCTGCCTCAGAAATTTCCGCGTAAGTTTTCAGGGGAATAGGGAGAAGTTTCCTGGAGGGCATGCGATGTGACAGCGGGGTGAGTGAAAAATGGGAGCAAGGGGACCGCAGCCGGGCAGCGGAGGACGGCCCA
>JAJPYV010000159.1 GCA_021204735.1 Prevotella sp. | reverse complement strand
GAGTATACTTGCCTCGTAGAGCAGCCAAATCGGGAGCGACACTAAAACAAGCGTAAATATGTCAGTAGTAGGTGTTATTATTGCCGCAAGTATGAGTACTGCAACTATTGCATGTCGGCGATAGCGGCACATCCATTCAGGGCGGAGCATTCCGAAGCGCGCCAAGAGCCAACAGACAACTGGAATTTCAAAAACCACTCCAAACACGAGGCACATTCCTAACAGTGTATCAACGTATGAACTAATTGTGAGGAGGTTCTCAACATCTTCACTCACTTGATAAGTACCGAGAAAACGGACTGTCAGAGGAAATATCACGAAATAGTTTACTACTATACCCAACAGGAACATGATGTATGCCGATACCGTAATCCTTACGGAGTAACGCCGCTCGTTCTCGTAGAGGGCAGGTGAGATGAAGCGGAATAGCACATAAAGCAAATAAGGAGACACTATCAGTATTCCTGCTGCCACAGCCACCTTGAGATGTATCATAAACTGCTCTGTAAGTCCTGTGTTTATCAGGTGGATGCTGAAACTGTCAGTTTTGAGTAACTTATAAGCGATGAACCCACTGTTGCTGGGTGCGAGAACTACACCAAACAGTTGTTCCTTGAATGAAAATGCCACGATACCAGCGATTACGGCAGCAGCCAACATTCGCAAGATACTGTTTCTAAGGACGTCAAGATGTTCCCAAAATGAGAGTTGTGGAGATTCCATTGTTATTTCTCATCTTCTTCTTTTTTCGTCTCCTCATCGGGTTTTCCGTTCATGCCATCCCTGAAACTCTTCACACCCTTACCGAGTCCTTTCATCAGTTCAGGGATTTTCTTCCCGCCGAACAGGAGCAGAACAACCAATACGATGAGTATAATTTCCGGTGTACCGATGAGTAAGATCTCCGGTGTTCCAATCATAATGTTTTTATAGTTTTAATTAATTATTGTCTATGTCGATGAGAGTATAAGTCTTGCTGCCTAATCCGATTTTCTCGGCGTAGTCGGTGATATACGTACCGTGCTGGCGGTTTATCCTTTCGATGAGCGGTTTCTCGTCATCACCTTCCGCACTCGTGTGTGTGAAAACCTTGTCGAGGCAAGCCTGGTCGAGAGCCACTGGGTCGGTCGATGCCAAAATGCCCATATCTTTCAGCATCGGTTCAGCAGGGTGTCCGTCGCAGTCGCAATCCACGCTCATATTGTTCATTACATTTATATATATTATATTGCCCTTGAAATAATCTGCAACAGCTTGAGCTGCAGAAGCCATACTTTCAAGGAAATCATCCTGTTCGGCTATCTTGCCCCAACATTCTTCAGGGCTATCTGTAACACCTGCGGAATGGATATAAGCCTTGCCAGCAGACGATGCCACACCAATTGACTGGTTTTTTAGTACGCCACCGAAACCGCCCATAGCATGCCCCTTGAAGTGAGCGAGGTTAATCATGAAATCATAGTTTGCTATATGATCACCTACAATGTCATATTTAATATGTTTATCATCCTTTACAGGAATGCGGATCTCACCATACTCGTCCATGAGGTCAACTGTAAAGATAGAATCAAAACCATGTTCATGTATCGTTTTCCAATGTTCCTCAATGGTATTACGTGACCCAGCGTATGCTGTGTTGCACTCAACAATTGTACCGTTGACATCCTCAACAAGTTTGCGTATCAGTGTAGGTTTGAGGTAGTGGTTGTTGCCGCCCTCACCAGTGCTTATCTTAACAGCAACCCGTCCTTTTGCCTCGACACCGAGAGTCTTGTATATTTTCAACAGAGATTCAGGAGATATTTCCTTTGTAAAATACACCTTCGAAGGTTCGTTCTGTTGTTCCTCTCCAGATTGTGCTTTCTGTTTTGCGCATGCACAGAGACAGAGAAGCAGAGTAAACACAATAACTATAGATTTTTTCATAAATTCTCGTTTTTAGATTAAAGACTTATTAATTTGCAAATTTACAAATAATTTGCAAATTTACAAATAATTATTCATAAAATGTATATACATATTACGGTATAAATTATCAAAATTACGTTTTTTAAAGTTGATGAACTAATATATGAGATAGTTCTCCAATTTGTTTTTTCGCCTTCTTCTATAAATTCAGCGATTAGCCTTTTTACTTCAGTATCATTGATATCCAATTGTTGTAAGGGTCCATTCTTTGGGTAAATATCTAAGAAAACAACTAAACTATCTACTTTTAAAACAAGATAAATTAAACGGAAACCATCTTTACGAGATAAATGTTGTTTCTTGTCTTGCAAACGTAATTTGATTATTATTAAATCACCTTCGATAAGAATCATATCTCTGTTCTGTCTGATTTGTTCAATTGACTTATTTGCAAATTCTTTATTCAATTCAACAGACAACCAGCATAAACTTTACGTCGAATTTTTAAAAGTTCGGCTAAACGGTTGCGGAATGATGAAATAGTTTTGAAAAGAATCATAAATAAATCTTTTGAGACACTTTTGATGCTTTATTCATCAAATCTTTTATTTCCGTGTCTTTGGGCAATTTAATTCTGAAATTGATGATATCGTTGTTAAGCTCATGTATAGCCGAAAAATTCATGTTTAATTTCTTCACTTCTTTATCAAGACCTAACTCATTGGGAAGTTTTTTGCAGGCATTCAACAACTCTTTGATGGTTTTAAGCATAATGTTGAGTTGTTGTCCAAAAATATTGTAATCATCTTCAGTAATAGTTTGCCACTGGTCGTATAGAAGTTCGTAAAAGTCATCCAAATCCTTGTTCAGACGCGCCAAACGATTTATGCTATAACCATTGGGAGTTACGGCATACATTATATGTTTGTAAG
>JAJPYV010000396.1 GCA_021204735.1 Prevotella sp. | reverse complement strand
CCTTTCGCTTTTCAGCGTCGCTATAGTTAGAAGATTGAATCCGCAGAATTTTATTTACCAATTCTTCTGGAATCTCTGGAAACTGGCTCATGCGAATTTCCTCCAATACTTTTTTTAAATGTTCTTTTTTATTCATCTTCTATTCCCTCATAAAGATTTTCAAAATTTACATTATTGTCAATTGCGATCATTTTAAGGTCGTATACTGCTTTCTTATCAACAGACCATTCTCCAAATTGAATTGCCCTATTTAATTCAGACTCTACAATTCTATAATGGTTATCAGATTCATTAAAATCTGCGGGTATAACTATTATATCATATAGATAAGCAAATATTTTGTTCTTGCTTTTCCTCAATATACGTCCACGGCGTTGAATAAACTCTCTTGGATTCTGTGATGATGCTAAAATCAATGCATGACTTGCTGAAGGTATGTCAATACCCTCATCCAAACATCTAATAGAGACAATAACTCCTCCTATTTCATCAAAGTATTTCAATGTCTCTTTTTTAACAGAATCTTTTAGTTCTGAATGATATTCATATGATCTGATGCCTGACTCATTCAATTTGTCTAGTACCTCGGTCAGCTGGTCACGATTATCACAGTATACAATCCATTTTTGCCCTTCTTTATATTCGTTTGAAACCACATTAACTGCGATGTCAACTTTATTCTTTGCGTTCTTTATGATTCTTGCCCGCTTTATTAGAAGACGTGTTATTGCTGGGTTGCTAACTTCTTCTTTGTCTTTTGATATCGCATAAAGTTTGGATATTTTCATCGATATGTTATCCCAGTCTTGTTGCTCCTCGTCATTTAAAGATGCAATAATCGGATGATAAACATACTTACAGAGCACATCATCATCTATTGCATTCTTCAATGAGTAGACTGGCTCAATGATCGACCCGAAATATGTCATTATTGCAGCAGTTCCTGTTTGATCTCCATATCTTCTTGGAGTTGCTGATAAACCTAATCTTGCTCCTGACTTGACAGAGAAGAACTTCCTGTTCTCAGGACTGCCCATACGATGTACCTCATCTATGACAACCATTAATTTATCCGATTGATATAATTTTTCAATAAAAGCCGCAGAAGATGCAGTCTGCATTGTAGCTATTGTGATTCGTTTGAATCTGGTATACGTCGGAGAGGAGAATGTCTTTAATGTTGTCCCTTCTTTCCATTGAGTATTGTTATCCCCACATAACAAATACTCTACTTGAAGATCGGAAAACATGTCTGAAAGTTCTGATTTCCATTGATTTAATAATCCCACTGATGGTACTAGTATGAGTACAGGATTGTTCAATTCTAACTCACGCCGAATGGCACACATTGCAGTGAATGTCTTTCCGCTGCCTGTAGCATGCTCGAATATGCCTTTCTTTCCTGCCTTAACCCAATTCTCTAATGCTGCCAACTGATGAGGTCTCGGTTTCTTCCCTCCTTTCCGTTTGTCTGCAGACCAACCTGCCGATTTATTTATAATGACTTTTACTTCATCAAGAGCCTCTTCCCAATTCTTTTGTTTAACTGCATGTTTTTTTATCAACGCCATTATAGAATCTGGTAACGATTCTACATAAATCTTTGGAGAGTAATTATTCCATAGTTCGTCAAAGCTTTTCCTTATTTCAAGCAATCTTTCTCGATCACTCTCTGCGCCCCAACTTGTAAATACATCGAATGACTCAAAATTCCCATCATCTGATATACCTTTAAAAGTTTCATTGATAGATCCCCTGAATGCAATTGCGTCTTCTTCATCAGCAAATATGCCTACCTTATCATGAAACAGTCTATTGGGATCTTCTTTCCCTATAGCTACTTTAACCTCGATAATTCCCATGGCAATAAGACAGGCAAGCACCCGCTCTGGAGCAGATAGGTCTTCTTTGTTGTAGACATCATAGAATTCTTTGAAAATCTTTTCCTTCTCATTTTCTCCATCGCTTTTTGCTTTCAGTCCCTCGTAAATGGCTTCTTGATCAACCGGGGTTATATAAGGTGAGCATATAATGCGCATCTTTCCTTGATTCGCGACAAACTCCTTTAAACTGCCCCAAGACAATATGAATATCGTACTACTGAAATATCCAGTGGCGCGATCATATCTCTTACTTGCAGACATGGTAGGTAGATAAAAGGCTTCTGCAATATTGTCTCTGTCTTTTGAATAAGAGGTTTTATATGTAATGTCGCGGATCTTCATTATAGCCTAAATTCTTATTCTTTGTTCTATGCCTTTTATAAGATTCTTGCTTGTAACCGCTATTAAAGTTTCACCATTCATTTTGGTATATGTAGCAAACGGTTTTTGGCATGCATCCAAGATCAGCGATTGTTTGCTTTGAATATTAGCATTGCACATAAAGTTGGAATGCTTTTCTGTATCATATAGAATGTATACGTCAAAATCTTCAGTATATGACATTAGTATGGGTATACCATGTGTGTTGTCGAAGTTTCCTCTCATACCGGGTTTCTGACCAGGTACTGTTAGATTAAACTTATACTCATCCGCCGAGCGTCCGCCCGGAGGATTGGTATTCGGAAACAAATATATAGTCAGAGCGATCTTTATCGGTTTATTTAACGATACGTACAAAGGGCGATAATCAAGTTCTGAACAAGTATCAACAGCATTCCCTAAATGTCGTATTAGCTGCTCATGTAAATCCTTTCGCTTACTGCTAACTTTTTGTTTCATATTTAGTTCGTCGATTAGTTCTCCAAAAATATTTTTACAATAGTCAATGTAGTTTTTTTGTATATCGAAGCCTGCAAACTGTCTGTAAAGCTTAATGGCTTCATATCCGGTCGTGCCTGAAC
>JAJPYV010000099.1 GCA_021204735.1 Prevotella sp. | reverse complement strand
AGCATATAAATATCCCTTTAACAAATAAAATATTATTCGTTACAAAGATAACACTTTATCCACAATTAACAAATAAAATTACATTAAAACTACAAAATAATTGTGATTTTCAAGCAAATTCTCAGGCAAAAATGAATTTTTATTTTTTATTTTTTATTTTGAAAAATCTCTGATTTTTCAGTATCCGAGATCTTCGCCAACGAGGACAACAATATGGCGGCCTGCGGGGTGAGAGTTGCGAATGAATTGGAAATAGTTGCAGATACTTTCAGGGGAGTTGCAGTTGTGGCACACACCATCGGTTTTGCATGGCGTGTTTATTTCAAAGCGGGCAGTGTTAATAGGACTTGCCGTACTTCTTGCACGTGCAAGTGCACTTTGAACATCCTGAGTTACCTTGTTAAGACCGACTACAAGGATTACACGTTTTGGACCGAAAGTGATTGCAGCCACACGGTTACCGTTGCCGTCGATATTGACAATCACGCCGTCCTCACTGATTGCATTTACGCTTGACAGATAATAATCACATGAGAAAGCCTTGCGGTATATAGCCTGAACCTCATCGGGGTCTTTCGCCTTGTCACGGTCAAGCACAACAAGATTTCTGCTTTCAAAAGACTTTACAAGACCCATATCACGGATAGTCATGGAACCGCCCCATGTTACACTACTACCGTCAGGAATCAGTTCGTTAATTTTCTTCACTGCCTCTTCAGAAGTGGCACAATAACAAGCCTCAAAGTTGCGGCGCTTGAGGTTCTTTATCATTTTCTCTGCAAGTTTTTCATTGCGTATTTCTCTTGGTGTCATAATGTTTTGTATTAAAGTTTTTATTTGCAAATATAATAATAATGTTTTATACAAAAAAGAAATGTCCTATTTATCTAAAGAATCACGAATTTACCCTTCCCACATAAAATTTTCAAGCAAAAATGAACTCTTAATTCTTAATTCTTAACTTATAACTTGAAAAATCTCCGAATTTTCATTACCTTTGCAGCCGCAAAACATGTTTTAACCATTAAATGGAAGAATTTCTATTAATTTTGCTGTTGATATTAATCAGCGGCATATTTTCTTTATCAGAGATGGCGATTATATCCGCGAGGAAGAGTTCGTTGTCAACTGATGAAAAGAAAGGAAGCAGGGGAGCTGCCGCCGCATTGCGTTTGTACAATGACAGAAGTCGCTTTCTCTCAACCGTGCAGATAGGCAATACCCTTGTCAGCATTCTGACCGGTCTTTTTTCAGGTGCGGCTATGTCAACCGATGTTGGTGAGCTATTAGTATTAGCGGGGATGCCTGAAAACTGGGCTTATCCCGTAGCACAGATAGTAATTATTATTATCGTAACCTATTTGATGATAATCTTTGGAGAACTTGTTCCGAAACGTATCGCATTGAGCATGGCGGAAAAAGCCTCCAAGGTAATATCACGCCCAATGACCCTTTGGTCGAGGATAGCCAGTCCTTTTGTATGGATTCTCTCAAAGAGTACAGAAAGCGTAGTGAAAATGCTCGGAGTAAAGAATGTAAAAGCCAAAATTACTGAAGAGGACATTAAATCCATCATTGAGGAAGGCAGGGAAGTAGGTGAGGTGCAAGACGTGGAGCAAGACATTGTGGACCGGGTTTTCAGACTGGGTGACCTAAAAATAAACTCGCTTATGACTCCACGAACAGACATAGTAATGCTTGACGTAAGTTTCAAGGGAGATGATGTAAAGAACGTGCTCAACGAATCACTGCATGAAGCATACCCATTGACAGACACAAGTTTGGATAACATTTTAGGAGTGGTATTGCTGAAAGACCTCGTATTGAAGCTCGATGACAAGAGACTGAACCTTGAGAATATAATGACTCCAGCCGTGTATTTTTATGAGAACATGAGTGTCTATAAGGCACTTGAACAGATGAAGGAAAAGAAGATTGCACAGGCCTTCATCTGCGATGAGTTCGGTAGTTTTCAAGGTATCATCACCCTACGAGATATACTTGAGGGGTTGGTAGGAACCATTGAGGAAAAGAACGATGAGCCAGACATAATAAAACAAGAAGACCCGAACAGTTGGTTGATTGACGGTCAATGCTCATTCTATGACTTCCTATATTACTTCGACATGGAAGACATGTACGACAAGAACCGAGACCCTGACTATACTACGGTGGCAGGACTGATAATCGAGCAGTTGAAACACATCCCGCAGACAGGAGAGAAAACTGAATGGCAATGCTTCACTATGGAAGTAATATGCATGGAGGGAGCGAGGATTGACAAAATTCTTGTTAAGAAAAAGGAAAAAACTGAAGGAGTGAAGAATGAAAATTAAAAATTAAAAATTAAAAATTCATTTTTGCTTGCGTTTATGGGTAACATTACTTGTGGGGCGGACTGCGCAAATGAAAAATGAAGAATGAAAAATTACAGGGGTAAGAAATAATAAAATAGGAATGTAATATCAGGTTAAAAAAATTGTAACAACCTGTTTGTACATTTGCCGCACGGAATAAAGAAAAATTTCGTGCGGCAAATTGTTTTTAAAATTTATTAAGTTAAAAGTAAAAGGTCAAGTATCAAAATGCGTATATATGTACAACTATCAGAATGTTACAAAAAAATGTCAAATAAAATCTTGCAATATTTTTAACATTTGCATTAGGAGTTTTTATTACAAAAAATTTGGAAACAATTCTTAAAGTCAATAATTTTGCTTTTGATTTTTGCGAATCCACATTAAAATAATTTTTATTTTAAACCAAATGAGTTAAAGTTATGAAAAAGGAAAACTGTGGTAAAACCCCAAGGCAGAGGAGGATGAACGTTCTCATTTTAACTATG
>JAJPYV010000246.1 GCA_021204735.1 Prevotella sp. | reverse complement strand
TGCCGAATAAGTCAGGCAGGAATCTTCTGCATTATCAAGTCGGAGTGTTCAACGGTCAGGGTATCAACACCAAGGACGTTGACAACCAGAAGGACGTGATAGGAGGCGTGTGGGTGATGCCAGTAAGTGGTATGCGCTTAGGCGTGTTCGGTTGGACAGGCTCATACGCACGCAACGGAGAGAATGGAGTGAAAAAACTTTCAAAACGCCGCTATGCCATAAGTGGAGAATACGTCGTAAACGACTGGACATTCCGATCGGAGTATATTCATTCCACTGGTTATGCCTTTAAGACAGTATATAATGAGAAAAGCGACTTGAGTGCCGATGAGATAGATTACAGCAAGGGTGACAAAGCCGATGGAGTATATGCGTTGGTGATAGCTCCTGTGATAAATAACAAGGTGCATGTCAAGGCACGTTATGACCTATATCGCCAGGATGCCAAATGGGACCAGGCGAAGACCTATTACGAGTTGGGTGCCGACTATGTTTTCATGAAGCATCTCCAAATAAGTGCGGAGTATGCTCTCGTGAACGATAGGACCCTGAACAGTCATAATTACAGTATGGCAGACGTACAAGTTTCATTCAGATTTTGAAAACAGTGATAAACAGATACATTAACATTAAAATTTAAGATCATGAACATTCCTGTTGTTTTTTGGCTCGTGCCGTTTGCGTCGATCTGCGCATTGGCAATGGCATTGTACTTCTTCAAGTTTATGATGAAGGAGGACGAGGGTAATAAGCGGATGAGAGAGATTGCCGGATACATCCGCGTAGGTGCTATGGCGTATTTGAAGCAGCAATACAAAGTTGTTATCGTCATTTTCATCGTTCTTTGTATCATTTTCTGTTTCATGTCATACGTACTACATGTTCAGAATCCCTGGGTACCGTTTGCGTTCCTCACGGGCGGCTTTTTCTCCGGCTTGTGCGGTTTCTTCGGTATGAAGACAGCGACATACGCATCAGCCCGCACTGCGAATGCTGTCAGCAAGAGTCTTAACAGAGGCTTGCGAGTAGCATTCAGAAGTGGAGCAGTAATGGGACTTGTAGTTGTCGGTTTAGGATTGCTTGACATTGCTATCTGGTTTGTCCTTCTCAATATGTTCTACAAGGGCGACCACATGGCACTCATTACGATTACCACAACAATGCTTACTTTCGGTATGGGAGCATCCACACAAGCATTGTTTGCCCGTGTCGGTGGCGGTATCTACACAAAGGCAGCCGATGTAGGAGCAGACCTTGTGGGTAAGGTAGAGGCAGACATCCCGGAAGATGACCCACGTAACCCCGCTACTATTGCCGATAATGTAGGAGATAATGTAGGAGACGTTGCCGGTATGGGAGCAGACCTGTATGAGAGTTATTGCGGAAGTATTCTTAGTACCGCTGCACTTGGAGCTACCGCATTTGCCCTTAACGGAGATATGCAGTTGAGAGCCGTCATAGCCCCAATGCTTATAGCCGCAGTCGGTATATTCCTTTCATTGGCAGGTATTTTTATGGTACGCACCAAAGAGGGAGCAACAATGAAAGATTTGCTCCATTCACTTAATCTTGGAACAAATGTCGCTGCAATTCTCATTGCAGTAGCAGCATTTATCATATTGAGTTGTCTGAACATAGAAAACTGGTTAGGAGTATCGTTCTCTGTTGTCTGTGGACTTGCTGCCGGAGTGATCATTGGATTTGCAACGGAATATTACACCAGTCAGAGTTATAAGCCGACGCAGCAAATTGCCGCAGCAGCGCAGACAGGTTCGGCTACTGTTATTATTAAAGGTATTGGAACAGGAATGATATCCACGATGATACCAGTTGTTACTATTTCCATAGCAATCATCATGAGTTATCTTTGCGCCAATGGCTTTGACATGTCAATGAGTTCAGAGAGTATCTCGAAAGGACTTTATGGAATAGGTATCGCCGCAGTTGGTATGCTTTCCACACTTGGTATCACCCTTGCAACCGATGCTTACGGACCTATCGCCGACAATGCCGGTGGTAATGCAGAAATGAGTCAGTTGGGTGAGGAAGTTCGCCAACGTACAGATGCCCTTGATGCACTTGGCAATACAACTGCCGCAACAGGTAAAGGATTTGCAATCGGTAGTGCAGCCCTAACAGCATTGGCACTGTTGGCATCCTACGTTGAGGAAGTGAAGATTAATATGATCAGAGCAACTAACGAAGGTTCGGTATTCCTTGACAAGTTAGGCAATGTATTTGACCCAGCGAAGGCACAGTTGCTCGACATGATCAACTATTTCCAGGTAACGCTTATGAATCCTAAAGTTATAATTGGAGTATTCATTGGTGCAATGGCAGCCTTTATGTTCAGTGGAATCACGATGGGCGCAGTAGGTCGTGCAGCAGGCTCAATGGTTGAGGAGGTACGTCGCCAGTTCCGTGAAATTAAGGGTATTCTGCAGGGAAAGGCAGTGCCGGATTACAGCAGGTGCATTGAGATTTCCACACGCTCCGCTTTGCGTGAGATGGTATTCCCATCACTTCTTGCAATAGTCATTCCGATTATTGTTGGTTGTATTCTTGGCGTTGCAGGAGTTCTCGGACTGTTGGTAGGCGGTATGTCAACTGGTTTCACATTGGCAGTGTTCATGGCCAACTCTGGTGGTGCATGGGACAATGCTAAGAAAATGATTGAGGAAGGCAGTTTTGGAGGTAAGGGTTCTTCCAGTCATAAGGCTTCAATCGTTGGTGATACCGTTGGAGACCCATTCAAGGATACGTCAGGTCCTTCCCTCAACATACTTATAAAGTTGATGTCTATGGTAAGTATCGTAATGGCAGGACTGACAGTAGCTGTGGCTGG
>JAJPYV010000259.1 GCA_021204735.1 Prevotella sp. | reverse complement strand
TAAACCCTCAGCGAAGCTAAACCCTACTGCAAAGATAGTGAAAAAACTGATAAATCGCAAACATATTTAAATCATCTTGCCATGGACGTAAGGAAAAGAGACTTCGGGGTGGATATTGTCAAGTTTCTGGCGGTGTTCCTGATCATCAACTCCCACGCTGACATAGCCTACCCGAAATATTCGATTCTTGCCACCGGGGGGGTATTGGAGACGCTTTGTTCCTGTTTTGCTCTGGTTTCACCCTTTTCCTGGGAAAGCCGCTCAGATTCGATTTCTACTACAAGCGGCGTGTAAACAGAATTTACCCGTCGGTTTTCGCCTGTCTCGTGGTGATGCTGTTATTGGGTGACTGCTCTTTCGGGACCCTTTCGTGGGTCAATTTCGTCGGGCGGTCTTTCATCGTGGCGATAATGATTTATTATGTCCTGCTCTGGTTCGTCAGGAGGTATTTACGCGACCGTGTTACGTGGGTGTTCCTTATGACAATCGCCGTGACCTTGACAGCTTACTATTTCTTCCCCTACAAGTATGAGACAAGCGGCAAAGGTATTTATGGCACGACCACGCTGTTCCGCTGGATTCCGTATTTCGGGGCCATGCTGCTCGGGGCGTATGTGGGGATGGTCCGTGAACGGCTGAGTTTCAACTTTAAGTGGGACTGCCTGCGGTTTGTGGCGTGTCTGCTCTGCTTTTATGGCATCCAGTTTATGGCGGCGAAGAAGCCGGCGATAGCTCCATGTCAGATCATAACAGTGGCGTTCCTGTACGGCATAGTATATTATTTCTACAAGTGCTGCAATGCCGGGTTCTGCCGGAAGATATATGAGAGCAGGATAGGCAACAAGATGATAATGGTGACAGGCGGCTTGTGCTTGGAGTCGTACCTGATACAGTTTTCTGTGATTACGGACAAGCTGAATTTTCTTTTTCCTCTGAATCTCCCCATCATATTTATAGGCGTACTTGCGCTTGCATATGTGACGCGGTGCTTAGCGCGCCTGTTCAGCCAGACGTTCAGGACGGAGGACTATGAGTGGAAGAAGGTGTTCTCCTTGATTTGAAAGATTCACGAGATTGTAATGTGATGTCGATGAGCGGAACGGAATATAAGAGATATGAGCTTGTGGATTTCCTGAAAGGATACTCCATTTTCACGATTGTGTTGATGCATCTGCTGCAACCATCGGTAAGCGGTCTGTTAAACAGGGCACTGGCTTTCGGAGGCGCTGGTGTGCATGTGTTTATCCTATGTAGCGGCTTCGGCTTGTTCTACTCTTATTTGAGGAAGCCGTTAGGTTACGGTTCTTTCTTGAAAAGGAGATTCACGAAGATTTATATCCCTTACATCCTCGTGATATTGATAAGCGCCTTAATACCATTTTATGCGCCTTCGCCTGACAAATGGGGAGCCCTGTTGAGCCATGTGTTCTTATTCAAGATGTTTGTCCCGAAGTGGGAAAGTTCTTTTGGCGGACAGATGTGGTTCGTGTCAACTATCATCCAGTTCTACCTCGCCTGGCCATTGGTGTTAAGACTATTTAACAAACGGGGGGGGTAGTAACAGCCTTGCTGATAAGCTTAGTATGGGCCACGGTTGTGGCACGACTTGGCAAATCGGATGTGCGTGTGTGGAATAGCTTCTTTCTTCAGTATTTATGGGAATTCGTTCTGGGCATGCGTCTCGCCAAAGTATACTACTGTGATCCTGAAAGATTGGCTTTGCCGAAATGGTGGATTCTTGTTGTAGTCGGTCTCGTGTGCTTGCCGCTTACAGGCTTGGCTGGAATTAGAGGCGGTGTGTGGAAAGTATATAATGATATCCCTTCTCTTTTGGCTTACATGTCAGTGGCATTGCTGGTTTACAAGTTGAGGATAACAAATGGCTTCTTCCTTGCGACCAACAACTTATCGTATGAATGGTATCTCGTTCACTTCCTCGTCTTTGGATGTGTGTTTTATTTGTTGCGGGGAAGTGGGGCAAATGTTGTGCTGAAACTTGCGACTGCGTTTCTGGCGTCATACATAGTCGCATATCTCTATTGTCTTTTGCTTAAGGCATTGAAACTGAAGTAATAGAGCGGAGACCTCGCTTACTAATCATTATTCGTTTTTTTTCTGACAGGGCGTATGGATTCTATACGAGTGCTGAATTGTAATATCTTGTCCTTAACGCAAGGGGAGTTGCTGGAGAATCTGACTAAAGGCGTTCTCGTGACTCCTAATGTGGATCACTTGATAAAGTTGCAGAAGGACAAACCTTTTTACGACATCTATAAGAGGGCGGAATGGGTGGTATGTGACAGTAAGGTCATATATTTGTTGTCCAAGCTGCTGAGGCATCCCTTGCCGGAAGCTATTCCGGGGAGTAGTTTCTTTACAGCTTTTTACGAGTATCATAAGGGTGATGAGAATTGCAAGATTTTTCTGTTGGGAGCTGCTGAAGGCATTGCCTTGAAAGCTATGGAGCGCATCAACGGGAAAGTCGGTAGAGACATAGTCGTGGGCGCGCATTCACCGTCGTATGGCTTTGAGAGGAATGAGAAGGAGTGTGAGGATTTGGTAAGAATAGTGAATGAAAGCGGCGCCACCGTGTTGCTGGTTGGCGTGGGGGCTCCAAAGCAGGAGAAGTGGATAATGAAGTACAGGGAGCGAATGCCAAAGGTAAACATTTTCATGGCGCTCGGCGCGACTATAGACTTTGAGGCGGGAACGCTGAAGCGCGCTCCCAAGGCTTGGCAGAAACTCGGCATGGAATGGCTGTATCGTTTCCTGAATGAACCGAAGAGATTGTTCAAGCGCTATTTCGTTGATGACATGTGCTTCTTCTATTATTTTGTGAAACAACTGCTCGGACTGTACAA
>JAJPYV010000386.1 GCA_021204735.1 Prevotella sp. | reverse complement strand
GCAGATGACTTTGAGAGTGTGAAGAATTTCGCTGTGGAGAAAGGCATTGACATGGTGGTGGTAGGACCTGAGGATCCATTGGTTAAAGGCATTTACGATGAGTTCAAGAATGACGAGCGCACGGCAGCGATACCAGTTATCGGACCGTCGAAGCAGGGAGCAGTGCTTGAAGGGTCAAAAGACTTTGCCAAAGGGTTCATGATGCGCCATAACATCCCTACCGCACAGTACAAGACATTCAACGGCACGAATATCGAAGAAGGACTGAAATTCCTTGAGACATTAAAAGCCCCATACGTACTGAAAGCCGACGGGTTGTGTGCAGGCAAGGGTGTATTGATTGTACCGACGTTGGATGAGGCAAAGAAAGAATTCAAGGAGATGCTCGATGGAATGTTTGGTAACGCATCAGCCAATGTTGTGATAGAGGAATTTCTGAGCGGAATTGAATGCTCTGTGTTTATCCTCACAGACGGCAAGCACTACAAGATATTGCCAGAGGCGAAGGACTACAAGAGGATAGGAGAACATGATACAGGATTGAATACAGGAGGAATGGGAAGTGTATCGCCAGTGCCGTTTGCTGACAAGGAATGGATGAAGAAAGTGGAAGACCGCATTATCCGTCCTACTGTGGAAGGATTAGCAGAGGAGAACATCGACTATAAAGGATTTATCTTCTTCGGATTGATTAACGTGAATGGCAATCCGATGGTGATTGAGTATAATTGCAGGATGGGCGACCCGGAGACAGAGAGCGTGATGCTGAGGTTGAAGAGCGACATTGTTGACCTGTTTGTAGGTGTGGCGAACGGTAACCTTGACGAAAAGAACATTGAGATAGACGACCGCTCGGCAGTGTGCGTAATGCTTGTAAGTGGCGGTTATCCAGAGAAATACGCAAAAGGATATCCAATTTCAGGGTTAGGCGAGGTAGAAGGCAGTATTGTATTCCATTCAGGGACAGCGATGAAAGACGGACAGATAGTAACCGCAGGAGGGCGCGTGATAGCGGTAAGTTCATACGGTGCAGACAAGGATGCAGCCTTGAAGAAATCGTTTGAGGAAGCCCAGAAGATACAGTTTACCGACAAATATTTCCGCAGCGACATAGGACAGGATTTGTAGAAACTTGCAATCTTCATTTAAGCAGGAGCAAGGGATGAAGAGAATACAGAACAAGATAGCCGAGAGCCGTTTCTCGTTGGCCGTGATGATAGTGTATGGCTTGGGAATATGGTTTCTGAAAGGATTTTTGGAACAACAGTTGTATCTGCAATTGTTGTTCTTTGCCGTTTCCGTATATCTGATGGTAGAGTTGAACAACAGTAATTTGTTGATAAGAATCTACAGTAGGATGGTGTCCTGTTCGTTTTTGGCTCTGACCTGTATATCAGCCTTTATTCTCGATTCCCCGAATGTCCTTGCTGTGCAGTTGTGTATGGTTGCATCATATTCCATAATGTTTAGATGCTATCAAGACAAGAATACGCCAGGGAAGATGTTTTATGCCTTTCTGTTTATCGGGTTGGCGAGTACGCAATTCATACAAGTATTGTTTTTCGTGCCCATTCTGTGGGTGTTGATAGGCACCAAACTGATAGCGTTCAGTTTTAAGACATTTTTTGCCACGATATTAGGGCTGATAGTACCATATTGGTTCTTAGTGGGGTATTATTTTTTCATTGACGACATCGAGACGCTGATGTGGCATTTCATATCCATAGCACAGTTTGAGCCGTTGTTGCAGTATATGGAATTAGATTTGCACATTGTCATAACATTCGTATTTATCCTTATATTGTCCATTATCGGGATTGTGCATTTTCTTAACAACAGTTTGAAGGACAAGATACGCACGAGGGTGTATTATGAAATATTTATCATAATGGATATTGCCACGGCAGTTTTCATCGTGTTGCAACCCCATTTTGCCGACTATTTGATTAGTTTGATGATAATACCGACAAGTGCGTTGCTTGCCCATTACATAGCGTTGACGAGTACGAAAGTAACCAATATCACATTCAAGGTAATCGTAATTTTGATTTTAGCACTCACTGTTTATAATTTATGGACGCCTTCATTGCCTTTCTGACGGAATACGGATATGCGGGAATGCTGATTTCCTCGTTTGTTGCGGGCAGTTTTTTCCCGATGAGCAGTGAGGCGGTTATGGTGGCGTTCATTGCGGCAGGTCTTGATCCATGGGGACTGTTAGTGTATGCCACAATAGGGAATGTGTTGGGGAGTATGTTCAACTATTGGGTAGGGACGTTGGGCAGGATTGACTGGATAGAAAAGTATCTGCACGTTAAAAGGGCGAGTCTTGAGCGGGCGCAGCGGTTCTTGGGCGGACGAGGAGCATGGATGGGGTTTTTCGCTTTTCTGCCAGTGCTTGGCAGTGCGCTGACCATCGCATTGGGACTGATGAGGGCCAACTTTTTGATTACGGCGGTGAGTATCACGATTGGAAAGGTGCTGAGGTATTTAGTGATTGTGCTTGGAGCAGAAATGCTGTGAAAAATTAAAAATTAAGAGTTAAGAATTAAGAATTCGATTTTGCGAGGCTCCTTGCGAAGAATGAAGAATGAAGAATGAAAAATTTAGAGTCACCGCATTTTACTTGAGTTCATAGCTTGAGTGCAATTATGCTTGAGAGTTTTCTGTATAGCTTGGATTTTATTTTGAAATATATTTATAATTTAT
Source organism: Prevotella sp. (assembly GCA_021204735.1). Classification (GTDB taxonomy): domain Bacteria; phylum Bacteroidota; class Bacteroidia; order Bacteroidales; family Bacteroidaceae; genus Prevotella. Next base: position 156 of record JAJPYV010000386.1, on the reverse strand, counting down.
CATTTGTGCAAGTGGAACTTGCACAAAAGGGATGAAATTTATCAGATGAACTGAAAAAAACTGCATTAGAGATACTTGTAGAGGGTATTATTGTAAAAATTCGAAGAGCGTGTTGGTGAAGGTTGAGGGCGAAAATCGTTTATAGACAGCTAAAAA
>JAJPYV010000079.1 GCA_021204735.1 Prevotella sp. | reverse complement strand
TTGCCATCCTATATAAAAGTATAAAACTGAAAAGCCCGTTTGCCGGCAAGTGTAAGAGGCCGACATCCCTATTTGAACCTATAAATTTTAAGGAGTTAATTATAGCATTTTATAGTTACCGTCCTTTAGTATGTCTTTTTGAAACTGCTTGGGGGGGGAAGTGTAATGACAAAAGCTTTACAATGTCGTAATATGAACATAAAAAAATAAAAAACATGTATTCAGCTGTTTTATTATCCGGAGGTATGGGGACCAGAATGCTTAAAGATATTCCAAAACAATATCTTTTATTAGGCGGTAAGCCGATGATAATACATTCATTGGACCGATTAGACCATATAGAGGCTATCGATGAAATTGTCATTGTCTGTGCACAAGAGTATTTGGAAAGTCTACAGCTTATGCTCTATCAGTATAATATCACCAAAAAAGTGATATTCGCCGATGCCGGAAATACAAGGCAGGCATCAGTGTATAACGGATTGATTGCTTGCACCCAAGATGATGTTATAATTCATGAAGCCGCCCGCCCATTTGCTACTACGAGCGATTTTAAAAGACTTATTGACGCTAAATGCAAGAATGCCATTCTAGGGTGTGATATTCCTTATACAGTGGTAAAAGGAGATAGTACGATAACCGGAATATTGAATCGTTCGGAATTGGTTAATGTACAACTTCCACAAAAATTCGAGAAGTCAGTATTACTCGATGCACATAATATGGCAATTAAGGAGAAAAAGCAATTCACGGAAGATGCCAGTATGGTGTATTATTATAAAAACTGCCCTATAGATATCATACGAGGTGATGTGAATAACATAAAGATTACCAATCCTAGCGATCTTATCATCGGAGAGATGATATATAAAGAATACATTAATAGTAGAAAATAGGGGATGAATACTATGAAAACATGTATTATAACAGGTTCGGGCTCAGGAATAGGACAGGCGACAGCCATCCATCTTGCAATGATGAAGGAATACGACCATATAGCTATGATTGGTCGTAACATGTTGGCGTTGGAAGAAACAAAAAAAGAAATGCTAAAAAGAGATGCCCATTTAGAGGTTTCCATTTGGAATATGGATTTATCGACGCCTAAAAAAGCCACTCAGATTATTGATGAAATATATGCCAGCCATGGGACAATAAATACCTTGTTAAATATTGCCGGATATACAGACCCTCAGCCACTATTGTCAACAACACTTGAGAATATGGAATATACTTATGCCGTTAATGTATTTTCTCCATTGGAATTTATACGTGCAAGTGTACGGTACATGAAGAAAAATGGCGGGAAAATATTGCTAGTGGCTTCAACGGCAGGGATGACTCCAAGGCCGGGCTGGTTAAGTTATGCGACATCAAAGGCTGCGGTTATTGCTATGGCAAAGACATTGACAGAAGAACTTGCTGAATATGGTATATTAGTGTATTGTATTTCTCCGGGTAGATGTGCGACAAAACTTCGGAAAAGACTTGCTCCAAATGAAGAACCTTCTACAATAATGCAACCCAATGAGGTCGCCCAAATAATATGCAATCTTATAAGTGAGAATGAGAATTGCTTAGATGGACAAAATATTATTATTCGTAAACAATGTAATGTAAAAAAAGTGTAAAATGAGTGTGCTATATAGGTTATTACATGTTGTAAACAAGATAATTCCTAAAAAGAATATTGTCTTATTCAATAGTTTTCCGGCATATAGTGATAATGCTGCTGCATTGTATAAGTATATAATTTCCAATCGGCAAGATATCGTTTCTAAATACAAACTTGTATGGGGCCAAGATTCGGAGGAAAATATAATCAGGTTTGGCGAGAATAATACATACTTTGTAAAAAAGAAATCGTTAAAGGGTTTTTGGACTTTCTTGAGAGCAAGATATGTCATATCTACGCATGGATATTTTACGGGATTGAGATCCGGCCATAAACAAACGCAAATTAATTTGTGGCACGGTTGTGGTTATAAGAGTACTCCAGAGCATATTTTCCATGGAGATATAAATATTGTAACAAGTGATATTTTTATCGATGATGCAATTGAAAAGTTCTCGTCGACAATAGATTGCATTAAGGTTACGGGCTATCCTCGTAACGATTATCTCTTCCATAAGACAAATCACTTATCTAAGTTAGGAATAGACAGGAATGTGTACAAAAAAATTTTGATATGGATGCCAACCTATAGAACATCTAAAATAGGAGGTATTCATGATGGCTCTGATTTATCTTTTGGAATAGGTTCCTTGTCTGATGCTGATTTCAGTATGTTAAGTGCTGTCTTGGTATCCCATGGATACTTATTATTAATTAAACCGCATCCAATAGATAGTGTGACGTTACAAAATCGGGGACCATGGCCAAATATCAAGATATTCACCTCTGCAGATCTTTTGAAAATGGGATTGGATTTGTATGAATTATTGGCTGAGACAGATATCTTGTTGTCGGACTATTCATCTGTTGTTATCGACTATAGTTTATTGGATAAACCTATTACTATGGTTCTTTCTGACATAAATGAATATAGAGAAAATCGTGGGTTCATCTTTAAAAATGTCAGGGATTGGTTCCCTGGTCCTATCGTGTCAGATATAGATAGTTTTATCTCTTACTTAAATGAATTGGAGAAAATCAATCATGAATGGGAATTAAAAAGGAAAGATTTGGCAAAAAAATTCAACAAATATCAGGATGGCAATTCTTGTGAACGGGTAATCAACTTGATATTTGGAGAAAAATAATCTGTTCATGTTCTTGATTGGCCTTATAAATAGGGTTATTGCAGCTTATATTATTTTATTTCCATATTTCGGATTTATTCTTCCGATGAAGTTTTACAAGGACTAATAT
>JAJPYV010000293.1 GCA_021204735.1 Prevotella sp. | reverse complement strand
TGATTCTAACAATTGTGGCGGTTGTTGCTCCACTGGATGCCGGCAATAATTTCCTTTTGAATAAAGCATTGATTAATGTAGATTTACCTGAACTCATAGTTGCTACAACATCAATCTCGAATCGAGAATCTTTTGCCTTTTCAAAATTCACTCTGATAACTTCATCCTTCAATTCTTCCAAAGGCCCGTTTTGTATCTCCTCAAAAATATGATTAATTTCCTTCTCAACCTTGTCGATGTCATCCTTTTCCTCCAAATGCGGGTCTATATATATTTCGTGGAAAGGTTCAAATGACTGTATAACATCTTCATAGTCCACACGGGTTCCTGTGAACCAAATCTCAAAGTTTTGATCTCTATATTCATCCATAAGGTATTGTGGAAGCCGATCGATCCATTCTTGGATACGATGTCCCTCACCAATGCAGAGAGAACTGTTGTTTTTCGGAGGAATTCCGTCAATGGTTATTTCTGTAGTAACCATGTAGGGGTTGTACTTGATTTTAACAATTTTCATGGCTGTTAAATTTTATATGACTATTTTAAGTAATTCATAATTACGCCTTCTAAATTTGTTATACCGGTCATGTCCAGCATATTGTCAGATTTCCGTCCTACATACGAAGCTAAATCGTAGTAGTCTCCATAATATGCATCAGAGAATTGACGTTCAAGGTTTTCGCGATCTCTTTTACTCATCTCTCCCATATCGTCGTAATCCATTTTCATAAGAAAGGCTGCTCGTGCCGATAGAGGAACAATTACGGGATTTGCCACACCAATCTTTGCAAGGTCACACGTTAATCCTACAATGATAGCTCGAATATCATCTTCTTCAGGATCACACTTATCTAATTTATTTATAACATAAATAACTGGTTTTAAAGTATGTTTTACAATATACGTCATTATCGCATTTTCATCAATTGATGAGGAATAAACACAATCTGATACATAGACCAAGGCATCGTAATCATTCCCCTTAATTGCTTCTTTAGTGATATTTTCATGAACGGACGCTCTACTATTGTTGACACCGGGTGTATCCACGATACAAATATGATATCTCGATAATCTGGAATTAAAATGTATGCCTATTTCGGAGAATTCACCGTCATCTGCCAATCCCATTTTGTTCCGATGTTCGTATTTCTCTGATGTCCCTTCATTTACTTCCAAAGTTATTCCATCTTGAATTGGTTTATTGTAAAGAGATGTCAACCGACTTGTGCAAGCTAAATTTTTAACTTTATTGACATTATATCCAATAAGGGCATTGATTAACGTCGATTTACCCGAACTGACGTTACCTACTACAAGAACCTTCTTTAATGGCTTATCTATAAAGCTGCACCATGTTTCATAATGAGAAGTTAATGCATTTGGTATCTTATCACATTGCTTGTCTTTAATGAAAAAGTCCCCCACCTCAATTAAAGGTTTACGTGGAAAGCGTTTAGGTATAATATTCTGTATTCTGGGTTTAACATCTAATGCATACTCCCATATCTTCCGCTGGTAAAAGATATCGAAAAAGAGCATGTAAAGGAAACTGAAATCCTTTTTAAACATCCAAAAGAATCGGAAGGCCTTTTTCAATGTCCTTAAATCTCTCCATGTAGAAGCCTTATCATATTTCCAATAGTTCTCAATATTTATATTACCGTTGTCTCCGATAATGGATCTAGCCCAAGTCGTATAGAACATTTTGGCTATCGGCATCTTTATAGGCCTATCCATGAAAAATGCATCACGAGACAGCTTGTATAGCATTGATCCAAGACATCTTACATAGGTAATGCGCATCCTATCATCCATTATCGCAACTGGATGATTAGAAATACTGCAAACCCTATTTATTATCTTGTCCATCAATATTCTCTTGCTATATGCAATCTAACTTACGGCTACAAATGTATTTCTCTACTGTCTCAATAAATAGTACAAGCAAATATTTTTAGTTTTTTTTATCTCTTTACCCATGTCCTTCCGTCGGTTGCAGAATAGAATAGGCCTTTGGAGGTGGTGGCGAGAAGATGCTTGCCGTCGTAGCTAAGTTGTATGAAGGTACCGATAGTTGAGCCGGTGTAGCGGCCGACCCATGTCCGCCCTTGCGTAGTTGAGTAGTAGAGGCCCTTGGATGTGCAGGCCAGAAGTTCGTTGCCGTTGGGATAGAGGTCGGAGAATGTGCCGACGGAAGAATTGGAGTAGCGGGAGATCCATGTGCGGCCACCGGTGGTGGAGTACTCGATGGAGTTCTTTGCGGTGTTGATGCGGATCATCTCTCCGCCGTAGTTAATCAATGTAGGCATAAGTCATACATCTGACCCGTGTCCCGGACAGGTCGTAAACGGTTTATACAAGGCTCGGGACCGATGCCGCACTTTCAGCAAACGCAGTGAACAGTCAATCTTGGTCAAGTTTGATGCGGCAACCCCGCCACACCATAGGGAGAATCAAAATGCCATCTTCATATTTTCCCAGCAATCATCCGCGTCTTCAACTGAAAGACCGGCATCGCGCCTCTCGTTACCATGCTTTGGACTAATCCTCGGCATTTGTCCACAAAGATAGGCAAAATATCCATACTCTCAAACGGTTAATTACCCATGATTTATGTACAATTTTTCGGTACAGCGTGACCTATCTTTACACGAACCTTGTCCAATGCCAGTTATGCCAATCCATCCGGCTCAGTTCGAGAAGTCGACATGCTCACCCGCGAAATTTCTATATAAAAGACAAACGGCCGATGAGCAGTCCGGATGCCTGAAAACCGCCATACGCCCTATAAAGGATTATTATTCGTTGAGTTGCCCACATCGGCTTTGATCCGGTTGATAATCAGCATGGGATCGATGGTGCTGCCCTTGAACTTGCAGGTGA
>JAJPYV010000236.1 GCA_021204735.1 Prevotella sp. | reverse complement strand
GCATAGACACCAGTATCAACCCTCGTTCCGGTATAAATCAATCCTGTGCCTGGCAAACTACTTAAATTTGCAGCAAGCCAGATTAATTTTTCATCTTCTGATTTAACACGGATAACAAATAACTGCAAGTTAGGTCTTACGAGGTCTCCTCTTATGGTAGAGAGCTTTCCTCCTATTTGTTGTTCAATATCATGTTGTACCCTTTTGGTCGCTGTTGCTGTGGTTGCCAAGACAGGCAGTGAGACAGGCAATAATTTCACGAGGTCAATTATTCTTCTGAAAGCGGGACGGAAATCATGTCCCCATGTGGATATTGTGTGGGCCTCATCAATGACTACCATCGAGAGCTTCATCTTTTTGGTAGCTTCAATCCACTCTTGATTTTCTTGCCTTTCTGGAGCAATATATAATATTTTTATCTTGCCTTCCAAAGCATCCTGAATAGCCAATGTGTTGTCTTCGGGAGATTGCTCGGAATTGATATATGCGGCAGGAATACCTTTTTTGCATAGACTGTTTACTTGATCACGCATCAGAGCAATCAATGGCGAGAAAATCACTGTGATTCCTTCAAACAGAGTGGCAGGGAATTGATAGCATAAAGACTTGCCAAAGCCCGTACGCTCTATCATGAGAATACGTTCACCTTTAAAGATTTTATCTATCGCCAGCCACTGCTCATCATAAAAATGGTCTATGCCAAAAATCTCCTTAAGTTTTTTTTCTGCCTCCTGTCTTGTGATATTTATCATATTCTATGATATTCTCTCGTCAAATTCATATTACAAAGGTACAAAATATAGTGATATTTTAACCGCTTGTGTCAACAAAATTATTATGTGCGTACTGCTTTTATTTTTATTTGAGTTTTTTATTGTAGGGTAATAAAAAAGGTCGGGAATTTTTTTTGATTTAATAATAGTATTTTCTTTGTGGTATCGAAAATTATTACGATATTTGCGTTACGAAATTAACGTAACGTCAAAAGTGAAATGAAATGATACCGAATAATCCTTTTTTGGTTTCGGGCTATTACAGTCCTGAATATTTCTGTGACCGTGAGCGAGAGACTGCGACAATTCTCGATGCGCTGCATAATGGGCGAAATGTAACGATGATTGCGCCACGCCGTATGGGTAAAACGGGATTAATCCGCCATGCTTTTTATTGTCTCAACGAACAGGAGTCGGACATTGTCACGTTTTATATGGATATTTACCCCACACAGTCGTTAGGTGATTTCGTACGCCTGTTTGCCAATACCGTATTGGGAAAGTTGGATTCCGTACCGCAAAAGGCATTGAGCCGCATTTCAAAATTTATCCGTAGTTGTCGCCCTGTGTTCACCATTGACGAGTTGATAGGTGTTCCAAAAGTAACGGTTGACATTTCTCCGACAGATGAGGAAAGTACGCTGAAAGAGATATTCGAATATCTCGGTTCATCAGAGAGACGTTGCTATATCGCAATTGATGAATTTCAGCAGATTACAGAATATGCGGAAAAGGGTATTGAGGCATTGTTGCGCTCATATATCCAGTTTTTGCCCAATGTCAACTTTATTTTTTCTGGCAGCAAACAACATGTAATGAACGAGATGTTCACTTCATCAAATAGACCTTTTTACCAGAGTACTCAATTGCTCAACATCAATACAATCAACCGTGAGGTGTATGCCCGTTTTGCGATAAACCATTTCGCAAATAACAATACACAACTACCGCAGGAGATTTTTAATGCGATATATGATAGATTTGAAGGTCACACATGGTATGTTCAGTGCATTCTCAATCGTCTTTATGCGTACAACCGAGATGTGGATAATGAGTTGGTTGTTAATGCTACCGAACAGATAATTTCTGAACAGAGCTATTCGTATGCTGATTTGTTGAGGGCATATCCTGAAGGTTGCATCCGCTTGTTGAGAGCCATTGCCCGTGAGGGCTGTGTCAAGGAGATTATGTCAGGTGATTTTATACGCAAATATAATCTTCGTGCCGCAAGTAGTGTAAATTCGGCATTGAAAAAACTGCTTCACAACGAACTTGTTTATCAAACTGCCAACGGTTACACTATATACGACCGCTTTATGGGTGAGTGGTTACGCAGGATGCTGTTCTAATAAATGAGGGGTATGTGATTTCTGTTATTATTTACGAAATTACTATGGTCATTATATTAGGAAAGAATAAAAGATAATAGGTGTCTTATTGCATAAATTTCGATGAAAAATACTAACTTTTCTGTTTTCGCCACCTAATTTAAGAAGCGGCACTTCAAGTAGCAGTGATGTTGATTTTTTAACTAATTATGGGTTTTGCATTGGTGAAAACAGAAATAGAAGTAAAAATATGCGAGTTGTTCAAAATACACCGAATAAGATATTTGTAAAATATTTGTATCTATACATATTTGTATGTGAGAATCAATTAGCCATATGTGAGCCATTTAATATTTTTGTAAATGCCATATATTCAGCTATATAGCAGATTAACACTAATTTTGATGAGCCATATGTGAGCCATATGTGAGCCATTTAGGAATATAGTAAGTTCCCTTACCAACATTACCTTGCTTTTCTAACCAATCTTTCATGTGGCAGAGAAAACGAGATGCCGAAGGCTTGCTTATTCCCAAGATTTTCTGAACATCTGAATTTGTAACCCGTCCATTCTTGACTGCAAACTCAATAACAGCACTATACCTTTCATCCATTTTCTGTGCTGATAACTGAGAACGCACATCGGTATAGTATGTTATATTCAAACCATTGATAACCTCAATTTGGGGCGGCAACAATTTGTATTCGTTGATCGCCTCCATGATACGTTTGTAGCCACGCCCCCAACATTCTATATCCCCACTTCTGAAAAAGGCGTTCGCAATCAGCAT